>CAKJZE010000043.1 GCA_918285425.1 Clostridiales bacterium | reverse complement strand
GCAAGAGAGAGCATATGCCCCACCAAACTGGTTGTGGTTGTCTTGCCATTTGTGCCAGTTATTGCAATGCTGGGGCAACGCAGAAGACGAGTACCCAGCTCGTACTCACCAATTATTTCAATACCCTTCTCTGAAATTTCTTGCACAAAGGGCTTATCAAGCGGAACACCAGGGCTTATTACCACTAAATCCAAATTTTTCAGCAATTTTTCTTTCAGCTGGCTTGTCAAATTTGTCTTGTTATCATCAATTAAAAATGTAGTATATCCCAGCTTCTTTAACAGTTTATTGGCACTTTTTCCGCTTTTTCCCGTCCCAATGACAAGTGACTTCATATCCCTCTCCTTTGACGAAGAGTGATTTTGTCATCAGAGTATTTCAAGCAAAAATGTGACCGCACCAATAACAACTGTTATGACGCTGTAGACCACCACAATGCGTACCTCGTGCACGCCTTTCCTTTCAAAGTGGTGATGCAGTGGAGCCATTAAAAATACTCTTTTCTTCGTCATTTTATAATATGCAACTTGCAATATTACTGACAAAGAAGAAAGAACAAACATCAATCCAAGGATTGGAATGTAAAGAGTCATTCTGCTGAAAACTGCTATGCACGCAACAAATGCTCCAAGTGCAAGTGAGCCAGTGTCACCCATGAAAATTTTTGCTGGGAAACAGTTGAACACAAGAAAACAAATCATAGCCCCAATCACCACAAAGCCAAGCAAAATCAAGTTTTTATACTCCAAAATATAAAGGCTGTTGGCTCCGTCAAGCTTAAAAGCAATGGCAAAAAACATCAGTGCAACAATAGACATTGTATAACACATTGTTGTGCTTGACGCCAAGCCATCAAGGCCATCAGTCAAATTGACACTGTTTGTACAGGCAATAAATACAACAATCACAAGCGGAATAATCCACCAACCGATGTCGATTGTAATATTGGTAAATGGAACAAACAGTTTCCCACCAATGTATTGATTGTTATAGGCAAAAACTGCAACAGTGACTGCTATTGCAAACTGAAATAAAATTTTCTGATAGGCGCGCAATCCCAGATTTCTTTTGAACTTTATTTTTATAAAGTCGTCTAAAAAACCAGTTAAACCATAGCCCAAAAACACAAGCAAACTTATACCAGCAAGTGTGCTTTGAGATGAAAAGAAAATATAGGAAACAATACTTATACTTATCAAAAAGATTATACCACCCATTGTTGGAGTGCCAGCTTTTTGACTGTGGTTATCAACATAGTGAAGTATTGTTTGTTTTATCTTCTCTTTTCGCATAAAACTGACAACAAAAGGAGAAACAAAAAGCGTCAAAAGAAAACTTATAACCATTGCTTCAACATAGACAAAATAATCTGTCACCATATCACACCGCCTTTATTTTTTGTTAGTATGTGCATTTATCTCTTCTTTTAATTCTTCAATCACTGCCTTGTCACTGAAAAAGATTTTTTGTCCTTTTATATCCATATAATTTTCCGCACCTTTGCCCGCAATAACCACCACATCACCAGCCTTGGCAAGCATAATTGCCTGCTTTATTGCCTGTTTTCTGTCCAGCACAATTTTATAGTTAGATGCAGTAAACCCCTGCTCTATTTGTTTGGCAATCTCACGTGGTTCTTCATATCTTGGATTGTCAGAAGTAATGAAAGTGAAATCCGCATTTTCGCAAGATATTCTGCCCATAATTTCCCTTTTTGCACTGTCACGATTGCCACCACAACCAAAGACGCTGAAAAGTTTATTTTCCCCCGCAAGTTCCCTTGCCGCGCAAAGAATATTTGCTATACCATCCGGCGTGTGTGCATAGTCAATAATAACTTTCACACCACCTATCATATAAGTATTAAATCTGCCATCAACTTTTTTCACATTATTGAGCCCTGCAGCAATTGTTTTAAGTGAAAGCCCTGCAAGATGTCCAGCCCCGATAACTCCCAAAGCATTTGCAACATTAAAACCCCCATCAATATTCAGATGAATTTTACTTTCTTTTCCGAATACTTTAACAACAAAATCTTGACCATTTCCATTGTGATCAGTTACTTCGTCAAAGGCAACTATGTTTGCACTCATTATTCTGTCATAGTTTTTATTCTTCTCTCTTGCATAGGCAATCATTGGTATTTGGCAACTTTTAAACAAGCTGTATCCAAAATCATCATCAGCATTTATCACTGCCATTTTGCAACTGTCTTTAGTAAAAAGTTTTGCCTTTGCTCTGCCATAATTTTCCATAGTTTCAAAAAAGTCAAGATGGTCTTGCGTAAGGTTTGTAAATAAAGCTATGTCTGTCATAATACCCCAATTTTTCTGAAGTTCAAGGGCATGAGCAGACATTTCCATACACACAACTTCCACCCCATTTTCGCTAAATTGCAGTAAGGTTTTATTAAGATCAATTGGATCAGGTGTGGTCAGACTTTGCCCAATTTTTTGCTCCCCAATAAAAATACCATTTGTACCAATGATGCCAACTTTTTTGCCCGCAGCTTTAAATACGCTTGCAAGCATATATGTGCTTGTTGTCTTGCCATTTGTACCAGTTACAGCAACAATAAATAATTTATTATTAACAGCACCATAAAACTTTGCAGCAATGCTACTCATTGCCCTACGCACATCTTCACATACAATTTGACTTACATTTGCTGGCAAATCAAGTCTGTTTTGACTCACAACACACACCGCACCATTTTTTACCGCTTCGCTGGCAAAATCTTCCCCATTAATTTTCGTGCCTTTAATTGCAAAAAACATGCTGTTTTTATCCAGTTCATACGATTTATGCGTCAAATTTTCAATCATTATATCATCATCACCATAAACAATCATGCCTTTATCAACAAGGTCTCTTAACCTAAATTTTATACTCATAAACCCTCCTTAAAAAATCAAAAGTACTATGTCACCACTGCTAACCATTGATCCCGCCGCCGCTATTGTATCTTTTACCTTTTCCCCATCACCCATTGTAAGATATTGAAGCCCAAGCGACGTAAGTATACTTGCAGATTCGGTCAAAGATTTTCCAATCAAATTTGGAACTTGTATATCAGCATGCTCAAGCTTATCTTTACTGTATAAGTTTTCATCTCTTGGAGTTTCGCAAACCCTAAAAATAGCCTCAAATATGCTCTTTGCGACCGGTGCCGCCACAACTCCACCATAATATGCACCGCCAGGCTCATCAATAACCACAAGCACGATATACCTTGGATTTTCAACTGGGTAAAAACCTAAAAATGATGCAACATATTTTCCTTCTGCTATCACACCATTTTGATACTTTTGAGCAGTTCCAGTTTTACCCCCTATTTCATAGCCATCAATTTTGGCATGTTTTCCACCACCTGTTGCCACAACTTGATAAAGCATAGGATTCAGCACAGCAGATACAGATGGATTTAAAACTTGTCTTATCTTATTGTTTTGTTTTTCATAGACTACATCACCTGCATTATTTACTATTTTTGTCACAAAGTGTGGTTGTTGCAATGAGCCACCGTTTATTGCAGTGCTTACTGCATTTATAAGCTGAAGCGGAGTTATTGCTATTGATTGTCCAAAACCCATTCTAAAAAGGTCACCGTCCGTCACAACAGTTTTAGGCATCAGTACTCCCTTGCCTTCACCTGGAAAATCCAAACCAAAGCCTGTTGTGATGCCAAATTTTTCCATATATGAATAGAATTTTTCAAGACCGATGCGTCTTATAAGCTCCATAAACACGCAGTTGCAAGAATTTTTAAGTCCATCAACAAGACTTTGCGAGCCATGCCCACTGCGCCTATGACAATTAATTTTGACACCATTTACAACTCTGAAACCGCCACAATAAAAGTAATCATGTTGTGATGTAACGCCTTCATTGAGTGCTATTGCTGCAGTTAAAATCTTAAAAGTAGATCCCGGCTCATATACGTCAGTGATTGTGATTGCACGCGAAAGTTCAAGTAAAACATCAATATCATCACGAGGCACATTATTAAGGTCATAAGAAGGTTTCGTGCAAATTGCAAGTATTTCACTGTTTTGCGGATTCATGACTATTGCAGAGGCATTTTTCGCCCCATTTTCCAGCCTTGCTTGGCTTATAATCTGTTCAACTTCCCTTTGAATGTTAAGATCAATGGTAAGCTGAATACTCATGCCGTCAACCGCAGGCAGATAATATGAAAGTGAGTCTTGCAGCGTGGCACCTTTAATGTCACTTTCCACCAAACTTACACCCTCTATTCCCTTAAGATATTTGTTATATATTGACTCAAGACCACTTTGACCATTTCCGTCACTGCTGACAAATCCTAAAATTTGAGTCAACAAATCACCATAGGTATATTCTCTTGTAGTGTTTTCTGTAAAAAATATACCTTCTTTATAATTGTTAATTATCTTATTTACAACTTCTTTGCTGACAGCGCTTGTAATAAGCACCTCACTGTATCCACGTTTTGATACTTTTTCAAAAACCTTATCATAATCCATATCCGTTGCAGAGGCTATTACATTTGCAACATCCTGCTCACTTTCTATATCGGCATGACGCACATAAATGTCATATGTGGTGTAACTTGAAGCAAGAGATGCCCCATTTCTGTCAACAATATTGCCACGATTGGCAACCATTGGAAGATCACGCAGCCACTGGCTGTAAGCCTTTTGCGCAATCTGTCCACCATTTACAACCTGCAGAAATAAAATTCTTACACAAAGAGCTAACAAAAAAAAGGTTAATGCCAACATGACGGCAAATAACCTTCTTTTAATTGATACAAAAGTGTATTTAGTTTGCATCTTCGCCCCTTGCTAAAAGCATTAGGCGAAATCTAGCTGAATAATTTTCTCAAACTCTCACAGAATCTTTCAAACCAGTTAGTAGAAACTTCAGTTTTTGTTCTCTCTGCCATTTGAAAGTCTGAAATATGTGTTGTGTTCATTTCAGAAATCTTTTCAAAATCTGAAGCAGACACCGCAATGCTATCGCTTTCGCCTAGGCTATTGTATGTATACGCAAGGTCATTTATGACTTGTTCTTGTCTTGCAACAATCTCATTTTTAGCAGCGATTTGCGAATTGTAAGAGGCGATCATAACCCCGCTGTAGATTGCAAAAGCCATTAAGATTGCAACAATTAAAGAGTAAACTGTAACAGCTATTTTTCCACGAGCGTTCAACTTTATCTTTGCATTTTGTCTTGCAACGATCTCTCTTTCACCGTGAGCAACGATTTCTGTGTCACCATGAGCAACGATCTCTCTTTCACCATGGGCAACAATTTCTGTGTCGCCATGAGCTTTTGTGAAGGATTTTTCTTCATCTCTACCAAAATAGTATGGTTTTTCTATTTCATATTCAGGCTCTGCCAAGATGTTTGAATCTGTGACTTTACCATATTGTATTGGCTGAAAATCAGGCTCAAACAAAGTACGACTTTGTACCTTTTGTTGTGTTGTCGTTCTTTCAAAATCTACCATAATTGTTGCCTCCTTTGTATTTAAATTTTTTCTATGACTCTCAATTTACTGCTTGAAGATCTCCTGTTTTGTTGCAGTTCATCTTCATCAGCAATGATTGGATGTTTTGTTATAATTTTTACTTTTGGTGTTCTTCCACACACGCAGACTGGAAAGTCACTTGGACAAGTGCAACCAGTTGCAAGATCAATAAATGTGTGCTTAACTATTCTGTCTTCAAGCGAGTGGAATGTGATAATTGCAAGTCTGCCACCAGGATTGAGACAGTCAACTGCATCTTTGATGAAATCTTCAAGTATAGCAAGTTCACCATTAACCTCAATTCTTATTGCTTGGAATGTCCTTTGAACGTTTGAAGATCCATCATTTCCACGATATCTTGGCACAGATGTAAGGATTATCTCTTCAAGCTCTTTAGTGGTTTCAATAGGTTTTTGCTTTCTGCATTTCACAATTTTCTTTGCAATTGCTCCAGCAAACCTTTCTTCCCCAAAGTTTTTGATAATTTGTTTGAGTTTTTCCTCGCTGTAGCTGTTCACCACATCTTTTGCAGTCAGCTTTTGGCCCCTGTCCATTCGCATATCCAGTGGACCATCAAATCTGAATGAGAAACCGCGATTTGCACTGTCAATTTGATGACTGCTTACCCCAAGATCTGCAAGTATTCCATCAACTTTGTCAATTTTAAGTTCTGAAAGCACTTGTTTTATGTCTTTAAAATTGCTTTTGACAATTTGCACTCTGCCAGTAAACTTTTTAAGTCTTTCAGTACTTGCGTTAATTGCATCTTGGTCTTGGTCAATTCCAACAAGCTTGCATGTTTTATTGCTTGTTAAAACTTTTTCAGCGTGCCCCGCCCCACCGATCGTACAGTCAACATAGATCTTATTTGGTCTTATGTTCAAATTATCTATGGTTTGGTTTAAAAGCACTGGAATATGGTTAAACTCCATATTAAACTCCATATTTTGAAAGTGCGCTTGCAGCCTGGTCAAATCCACCGTCGTCATTGTAAGCATTGTATGTCTCTTCAGCCCAAATTTCTACGCGATTTCCAACACCAATTGTAACTATGTCTTTGGTAAGATTTGCATAAGCTCGCAGTTCTTTTGGAAGAAGTATTCTTCCCTGTCCATCTTCCTCTGTTTCAAAAGCAGAAGCAAGAAGTGCACGAATAGGCCTTTGAGCCTCATTGTCAAACATAGGAACTTCAGCGAGTTTTTTATATAATTCTTCAAAACTTGATTTTGAAAATGCATACAAGCAACCATTTGTTCCCTTTGCCACAATAAAGCCAGCCTCAAGCTCTTCTTTAAATTTTGCAGGCATACGAAAACGCGCTTTAGCATCAAGTTGATGACGATAAGTTCCAATAAGCATATTTTCATACCTCCTGTTCAATTTGTACTTTGATTATACAAATATAAAAAGAACGTGTCAACCACTTTTGACCACTTTTTAACATTTTTATTAACAAATTGTTAAAAAGTCAAGTTTTAGTGGCAAAAAATCTCCCAAAAAATAAAAATTTCAAACATGTGTTTGAATTATTGAATATTAATAATTGACTGAAGCAAAATTTAAAAAAATAAGCGAACAGAAATGTTCACTTATTTTTTAATCACCACTCTTCCCCAATTTCTTTTGAAAAATTTGTTTGTGCTGTCTTGTAATTATTATATTCTTGTCTTTTACCCTCACCTATTTTTTTCATGTCATTTATATATTCTGTCTCTTTTCTTCTTTCTCCGTTTTCATCTACGCCCATTTCTCCATTTTCAATTCTTGCATTAACACCTGCATTAAAAGCTTCAAGAAAACTTTTTTTGTTTTGATTATCTTCAAAATACTTAATAGGAATAGATTCAAAAGACTCGGGATACTGTTTAACCGCCTCGCATACCACCTTATTATCATTAAATATAAACCTATTTTCATTCATAGATAAATCAATTTTATTATCCTTATTTAATAATAAAGTCACATTATCACATTGTAAGGTTCCGCAACCAGGAATTTTAACAGGTATCCTTTTTTCGAAGTTTAGATCAATAGAATTGTTTATTTTATTATAATGATTATATTTGACTATTTCTTCCCCTTTTGACGACTTAAATGATTGATCTTTTAACTCTGATTTTAATACATGATAATGGGATTTTTCAAGTTGATAAATAGTTGAATGTAAAATTTCATTTTCTTGTTTAGGATTTTTTGTAACTTTAAAAAACGATTTAAACCCTGCAACCGGGACAATAAAAGCTTCTTTAGTCATCTTACCAAGATGTCCTGCACCAGACTTAAGCCTTCCGACAACATTGTTTAATCTCGTTTTTGCTTTTTCATGCGTTGTAATTCCTTCTTCTGTTATTATATTACTTTGAACCGCCATTTTTCTATTCTCCAAAATACTCTTCAACTCAATTAGAATATATCATATTACTCACAAAATGTCAACTTTTTTATTTTATTCTATTAATAATTAAATAATATTATTTTGCTATTACAACTGGACTCATGTTAACAAGATCTGCGCTTGTCAAATAATATTTTATGCCGTTTTTCTCGGTCAATTTTTGATATTTTCCAAGATTTTGATGTATGTGTCCGAAGACAACAGCATCAACCTTGTACTGTTCAAAAAGTGCCGTGAACAAAGTGTCCTCAACTTTTGCAGTAAATGGTGGATAGTGAATCATAAGCACAATTATGTCGCCATCTGATTTTAGATTTTCAGCAGACATCAGTGAGAGCTTAAGCCTCTCAACTTCTCTCTTATAAATTTTTTCATCTTCTGGAGAAATTTCATTTTTTTCATCGGGAACAATCCAACCTCTGCTCCCACAAAAAATGTAGTTTCCAATTTTTATTGAGTCATTTTGAATTACTTTTATTGACTCATTTACCATTGACCTAAC
>CAKJZE010000042.1 GCA_918285425.1 Clostridiales bacterium | reverse complement strand
GTATTGATGTATATTCAAATATTGATGCACTTGAAGATTCTTCAAGTGCATCAATATTTGAATATACATCAATACCAAAAGAAAGCTCAAGCGCTTTTCTGTACCTTAAGCCATCACGCATTTTAAGTTTAAATTGATAACTTGCCCCCAATATCTCCAGCACAAGAATTGGCATCAGGGCAATGCATGCAATAAGCCCAAAGCCATCTGACGCGTTGCCTATACCAGACGCATAGCCTATCATAAGTGGCAAAATAAATGCCGCACTCATTGGCCCAGACGCCACACCACCGCTGTCAAACGCAATTGATGTAAATGTTGAGCTTGAAAAAGGAATGACCAAAAATGCCACGCCATAGCCGATGCCAACAATCCACCAAATAGAAAATCCATAGATAATTTTTAATGTTGATAAAGTTACAGCAAACATCATTGCAAGAGCGATTGAAATAATAACCACTGACTTTTTAATATTTCCCATAGTAACATCTTCAACTTGCTTGCCAAGCACTTTTACAGCAGGTTCAGAAAATGTTATTAAAAATCCGATAATGACTGACAAAACAACAGCAATCCACGTGCTTTCAGTGGCAAGAAAATTGCCAATTGCAGTACCCATATTCATCACACCAAAGTTAATACCAAATAAGAACATAAATAACCCGATGTAAGTAATGATACTGGCAAGTAGTATCGATAACTTTGCACTTTTTGGCAGTTTTACCAAGCACACGTCAAATATAGTAAAGATGAGCAAAAGTGGAAAAATTGCAATGGTTGCATTAAACAAAACTTCAAGCAAAATAGCAGTATTTGCTGCACTTTCAATGACTTCAGCGTTTGAATTTCCAGCTGTCAAAAGTGTAAGAAACAGAACTGCAAGAATTGGCCCTGTTGATGCCACCCCAATCACACCAAAATTGTCCCCGCCGGTTTGCGATGGCTTGTTCCTTGCAATACCCGCCGAAATTGCAAGCAAAAATGGAGATGTAACAATACCAGTTGTTGCACCACCAACATCAAAAGCAATGGCAATAAGATTATTTGGCACAAAAATTGCAGTAATAAAGATTACAGCAAAGATAATAGCCATAAGCAATTTATAGTTGAAATTCTTTACTATTCTTAAAAGAGCAACGGCAACAAAGACGCCAACACCCGCACCAATAATAAAAATAAACAAAAATCTTGCAACATTTATTCCATTTGAATTGACCTGCGTGGCAAGAACACTGACATCAGGCTCTGCAACTGTAGCAAAAACTCCAAAAAGAAAGCCGAAAAATAAGGTTACAAACAGTTTAGAGAATCTGCTGGTGGTTTCACCAACATGATCCCCCATCTTCATAACAGAGCCGTCAATTCCAATTAAAAACAAGGTTTCGCCTATGTCAAGAATTAAAATTCCAAGTAAAAATTTCCAGAGAAGATCTACAGAGATTCCAGCAAAAGAAAAATAAAGAATCAACACCACCAACATTATTGGCAGCAGTGAAAGTGATGATTCTTTAAATTTCTGAAAAAAATACTTCATTTGTTACCTTTAAAAAAATTAATCTCTCCAATCAACAGATGTAATGACGTCTGCATCAAATTTGCGTTTAGCCTTACCACGAGTACGCTTTTTTGTGGCAGTTTGTGCTGCTACAGTCTTCTTTTTTATGGTTTGAGGCTTTTGCTTTGCAACTATGTTAATAGTTGTTGTTTTATTATTTTGATCAACTTTGCTCAAGAAATCTTGAATTTTTTTATTCATCTCACTTCTTTTGAGTGCGTAATCATCTATTTTTGTTTGCTTTGCCTCTATTTCTTCAGTTGGCTCACTTTTAACAGGTTCTACAAAATCTTCATCTTGTTGAGCAGCTAATTTTTGATTAAGCTCATCATCAAGAAAACTTTTGAAGCTTTCCATTTCTGCATAATTTGGTTTAAGCGAATTTTTTTTGTCCAAAAGATCAATGACTGTTTGCTTTGGCTTAATATCAGAGATTTCATCTTCTTCATCGTCAGTAATAAAAAATTTATTACCCACAGTTTTAAAAGACGCAACTGGTTTTGTTGTATCAGGCAAAGCCTCACCCATTTGCAATATTGTTTCTGGTGCAATATTTTCAACAACTTCTGCAAGTTTATTATCACCGCGCCAATCTTTGAAATATGCAGTGTCAACCGTGTCAGATGTATTGAGTTTAACATCTTTATCTTTATTTGATGAAATGTTATTATGATACACTCTTGTGATGGTGTTGTCAAAAATAAAACCCCTTTGTTTCATCTCTTTAACAGCCTTTTTAAAGGCATGTTTTTCTTCAAGTTTTGTAAGAAAATCTAACATGATTGACTCCTTAAAATTTTGATCAAATATATTATATATTTAATTTTGTAAAAATCAAAACAAAATAAATCATTTTTTTCAAAATAATAAAAATTTTTACAAATATAAAAATATTTCAAACATTTGTTTGAAATATGAAAAAATTATGGTATAATGATTATATGAATTATTTTTGAGGTCATTATGAAAAAGTATATTTCAATTGCAGTACTTATGGAGCTGCTTGATGGCAATACATACACTTGCAAACAATTAAGTGACAAATACGAAGTTTCAAACAAAACAATATATCGTGCAATTGAAACTTTATGTGAAGCAGGAATTCCAATAGTTGCTGAATTTGGCAGAAATGGAGGCTATAAAATTAATGATAAAACAAGGATAAATTGTTCATTTTTTACAAAAGATGAACTGTCCTCTTTCTTTTCATTTTTGCAAACACAGTATGACAAAATTGATCCAAAAAGCGAAAATTCAACAATTAAAAAATTTGAAATATTAAATAATAACAAAGAGCTATCAGACTTACAAATTTTGTCTCAACAAGTGATAATTGACACAGATATTTGGGGGCAAAATAACAGTATTAAAATTAACACAGACGATCTAAAAAACGCAATTAGCGATACAAAAAAGCTGAAAATCACGTATAAAACTCAAAATTTAAGCCAAAAACGAATAATTCAACCTTACAGTCTTGTCTATAAATTTGGCTGCTGGTATCTTTATGCATTTTGTGAAACAAGACATAATTTCCGTCTTTTCAAATTATCAAGAATAACAGAAATTGAAATTCTTAATGAACAATATTTGCGTCAAGAAATTAACTGTAACTTAAAACCTTGGAATAAAGATTTTGAGGAAAATTTTGCAAAAATTGATATCACTATGAAATATGAAATTTCAATAGATCCAGATATATGCGATTGGCTTGGAACAAATATGAATGAACTATTTAAAGATGATAAATATAAAATTATAAAAACAACTCTCCCATACTGCAAAGGTCTTATACATAAAATTTTAGAATTTGAAGATAAATTAACAATCCTTAAACCGCAATCACTGTGTGATGAAATTTGCGAACAATGTAAAACAATTTTTCAAACATATTCACACCAGGCATGAAGAATATTAAATTAAATTAGTAATATATTCATTTTTAATATCAGAAAGGTGTTTGAACTCTTTTATTCCTTCATCAACGATATTATCAAGATATTCCCCCATAGTTTTATATACACTTGGCACGAAAAAATAATACGCTAAAGAGCCTGGTACAGCATTGATCTCATTAAGATATACATTTGATTTTTTGTCAACAATAAAGTCAATTCTAACTGGTCCATAAAGTTTTAATTTATCATAAACTTTAAACGCCATGTCACGCATTTTTTGTCGTAATTTTTCATCAATTTTTGCAGGAAAATCAGGTTTTAAACCAATGTAAGTCCCTTTCGCATTTCCAGTTTTTGTTCCAATTTTGCCTGGTTGTTTTGACTTACTATTCCCAATATATTTATCATTAAAGGATAAAATCTCATCACTTTTAATTGCAGCATCAACTTCACTAACTACTATTTTCCCATTTACTTTAATACATGCAACATTAAATTCCTTCATACCATCAATTAATGCCTGTTCAATAAGAAGCCTGTTATCAAACTCAAATCCAGCAGCAAGTGCATCATCAAGTTCACTTTCATTATGAACAACATTTATTCCTATGCTACTTCCAAGCGTTGCAGGTTTAATAATCAATGGAAAACCAAATTTCTTACATTTTTCAATAATGCAATTTTTATCGTTTTGAAATTCATTTTTTTCTGCTGTAATATATTTAATATTCTTAATTTTAAGCCCATCAAACAAAAATTTAGAAACAACTTTATCCATAGCAATTCCCATTGCCATGCTACTCCCTGAAGAAATTGGAATATTGCATAAGTTCAAAAAACTATTCAATCTGCCATCTTCCCCCATACCACCATGGCAACAGTTAAGCACTGCATCTATGTGAATCTTTTTTTGAAAAAATCCACTTTTATAAAACAAAAAATCGCAGCCCTGTTTTAAATATGCTTTTTTAAATCCTTTTGCCATGAAAGTGGTGGAAAAATCTTTAAATATTGAAACTTGTAAGTCATCTTTGTCATAAAAAAACCACTCATTATCTTTAGAAATATATACTGGCAACAAATTGTATTTGCCCACGTATTTATTTTTTATGATAATGGCGGTTATAATTGAAATATCGTGTTCAAACGACTTTCCACCAAATAATAATAAAACATTTTTTATACTCATACTTTTCACCTATAATTGTGAAAAGGGATCAAATCAGCTGTAATTATCTGGCAAATCGTTTTCAAAAAGCACAACATCACCTGGTTTAGAAATATCTGCAAGCAGTGTAGTCGCCTGTTTCAGACTGCCCGAACGAAGTATATTTTCTTCCTTCATATTTCCAGCTTTTAAGCCAGCATACAATGCATCATAGTTTGTCGTACCATTTATAATGACATAGTCTGCACACGACGCCAGTGCTTCACCAAGCTCTTTATTAGACTGATATTGCATATTACCAAGTTCAACAAGTCCTGGTGTTATAACAATTTTAGTGCTTTTATAGGATTTAAGAACTTCCAGTGCTGCCCTTGATCCCTCCACACTAGCATTATATGCATCATCAATCACAATAAGTGAATTTGTAGATGGAACAATTGCAAGTCTGTGCGAAGAAGGCACAAGCAGTTCTATGCCGGCAACAATATCCTGAATTGAAAGTCCAAGAGAAAGGCAAACCTCCACACAAAGTATTATGTTTGAAATATTATGTTTTCCCAAAAGTGCAGTATGAGTTTTATAAACTTTATCTTGATAAACCAAAGAAAATTCTGTACCACGCGCATTATAGATAATGTCCTTCGCATAAAGATTTGCATTTTTAACAAATGGATTTGAAATTACGCAGTCACATTTACAATTATCGAGCAAAATACTACATTTTTCACAGTCACCATTGAAAAACATTTTTCCATTTGCAGCAGAAACAAAATCCACTAATTCACCTTTTGTTTTTATAAGGTTTTCCTCGCTGCCAAAAGTCAACAAGTGTTGGTTACCTATTCCAGTGATAATACCAATTTCAGGCTTAACAATATCACAAAGCTCTTTGATATCACCTGTATATCTTGCCCCCATTTCTGCAATAAATATCTCGTCTGAATCTTTCATGTGATTAAGCACAGTTTTTGATATACCAAGTGGTGTGTTATAACTCTGTGGACTATGACAAACCTTATATTTTTTTGAAAGTAACGTTGCCAAAATATTTTTAACTGAGGTTTTACCAAAACTTCCTGTTATACCAATTTTAATAAGATCTTTTCTTTGTTCAAGCCTGAATTGTGCTTTCCTAACAAAGCGCTTATTATTCCAAATCTCAAAAGGATATGTGATATAAAATGAAATACAAATAAGCAATGGAATAAACATTGGAATAAGTCCAATAGCTCCAAATTTGAAGTATGGTATATAAAGAAAGGATAGGTTCAAAAGCAGCATAGTTATAATGAATACAAGTACAGAAAATACAACGACCAGTCTGGTCATTCTGTTTGTATATTTCAGCTCTGTCTTTTGTGGATTTGAATATTGATTTACAATATAAATAATACAGAAAATCACATAGAAAATAAGTCCAAAATATGTCATTATTTTGTATACAAAGAAATCTTCCAAAAGCACATTGGTTATAAGCAGTGCTGCACATGACAAGAAAGACAGCATTATAAGTCTTCCCCATTGCGAGCCCTTATCTTCTTTAATCCAACCAAAATATCCTTTCATTTTATAAGAAGAAAGCTGCAAAATATGAAGAAACTTATAAGCTGAAAATATCATTAATATTACATTTGTAAGCGAGCAAGCAATGACCATCCAAAAAGTCAGCCAATTTTCAAAACCCAGTGGAGCTGGCATTTCGGTGTATTCTTGTTCTGCTAATAGTATTGAAAAATAATTCATAAGATCACCTAATTACATTTTATAAAATTTTAATTAATTATGCAACCATTTAAAGAATTTTCTGGCTATTTTATCATAAATTCATAAAATATAGGATAAAACTTTTTTTCAGCATCAATATATGAAAAATGACCGGCATTTTTTGCAATATAAAGTACAGAATTTTTAACCCACCTTTTTATTTTTTTTGCCATGTATAGTGGCGTATCATGGTCATCTTTGCCCCAAAATATCAGTACATCACATTTGATTTGTTTAAAATATGGTTTAAGATTTTCATTTACAATATTAACAAAAGTCTGTCGCATAATCCCTGAAATACATTTATAATCTAAAGAGCCATATTTATCAAGCACGCTTTGTTCCTTTTTGCCCTGCAACACAAGTCTTTTAAGCCTTTTATATTTTGCAATTTGCAAATAATATCTGATACTTCTTTTGGGTTTAACACCCGCAACGTCAATCATTAAAATTTTATTTACAAGTTCAGGATAAAGTGCCGCAAGAACGGTTGCAACCCTTCCTCCAAAAGAATGACAGACAATATCCACACTTTTGCCTTTTGCAATTTTGACAATAAGATCTTTTAAATCTTCAGTATAATTAACTGTAGAGTAAGCTTTTGGCGGCGGATCAGACAAACCAAAACCCGCAAAAGAAATAAAAACCATGTTTCTTTTTAAATGTGAAACACAGCTTTTAATATTGGCAAATGAATTTTTATCCCCACCCCAGCCATGAAGAAAGAATATAAATCTACCTTGCCCTTCAATCAGTTCATAATCCATAAATTTTAAAATGCATATCAGTTCATAAGTTTTTGCATAATTAAGGCAGTTTGGTCGCCATAATAATTTTTTCTTTTATTAATCAATATAAATCCCAATTTATTATAAAGGTTTACAGCCGCATGGTTGTGCTCGTTGACTTCAAGAAACAATGAAATTACGCCTTGAATTTTCAGTTGATCAAACAAATGATTTAAAAGTGATGTTGCGACACCTCTTTTACGCATACTCTCATCAACACAAATTTGCAAAAGGTCAGATGTGTCTTGAGTAACGCTTGCCGTAACAAAGCCAACTATTTTTTTATCATCAATGGCAATGAAAACTCTGTACGCATCATTAGACAGCAAAAAATCAAAATTTTCGCATGTAGATGAGTCAAAATATTTTCTCTGCATTCTATCAAGAGATGAAATGTCAGATTTTTCAGCTGTTTTAATTTTCATTATTTTTCCTCTTCTGTTTTTCATCTAAAAGCAATTCTGCCTGCGATTTTCTTAAATATAATGGCTTAATTTGATGTGCATTTTTTAAATGTATTGCCTTTTTGATAACATCTGCAAAATCTAACTGTTTAGCATAATTTACGCAAAATCCATTGGCCTTAAGCTCATTATAAATTTCAGTAGAATCGGTCACATAGCTTTCTGCTTTTTCAAGCTCTTGTATGGATTTGCATTGCATATTGCCATCGGCGCTTTTAACATAAACAAAATTTGAAAAACCTGTTAAAATTATGGTTTTATTTTCAGAGTCAAACATGTCAAAACTTGTAAATGTCAAATATTTGATATTTTTTGCAAACCCAAGTCCTTTAACAATGGCAACAGCAACTCTGATACCAGTAAAACTGCCTGGCCCAATATTGACCGCAATTTTACTTATATTTTCAAATTTAAGCCCATCATCTGAAAGCGTTTTATAAATCATTTGCATATACTTATCAGCACGTTTTTCATCAGAAACAGTTGCTGCTATTACTTTATTGTCATTAAGGATTGCAACTTCTAAATTATATGCACTACTTAAAATTAATGTATACATCTTTACTCCTTCATCAGTACTCTATCAATCTTTGATTGTCATTCATTTTAGTTATCTTTATAGTTTTGCAATTTTTATCAAAAAGTTCTTCAGCACGCTCCGGCCATTCAATAAAGCAAATGCCGCCAGAGTATAAATACTCCTCTATGCCAATGTTGTATAGTTCATTGACATTTTGAACCCTGTAAAAATCAAAATGATAAATGTTAAATTTATCAGAATTATATTCATTAACTATTGTAAAAGTTGGGCTTGTAACATCTTTACTGTCACCCACAAAATATTGCAGTATGCCTTTGACAAAAACAGTTTTTCCACTTCCAAGGTCACCATAAAGTAAAATTATGTCACCTTTTTTGAGAGTTTTTGCATATTCTTCTGCAAATTTTATTGTGTCTTTTTCACTTTCAGAAATATATTTCATTAAATAAAAATTCCTTTACTTTATCAATTTTATGGTATTTTTTCACTAAATTAACACCAATTTTGCGTTTTTATAAAACAACTTTATAAATAGTCTTCTTCATTGAAGGTTTACCCTCTTGAATAACAATCGACTTTCTTATATCAGAAAGTGTATTACAAAAACTCTTATTGTCAATACTGTAAAAAATTCTTGCAATCTTTTTATCTTTTTCAATTTTATCACCTTCACGTACTAAAAGCACAATACCTGCATTTTTATCAAAATCTTTTTTGCCACTGTTTGAAAGTTTTAAATATGATTGTATGACATCATTGATTACAATGTCGCTGACATAGCCAGAAGATTTTGCAGTGATATAAGAAACAGCAACTCCAATCAAAAGTTGGTCAGCTGTTGAATTGAAATCCATATACTCACCGCCATAGCTTACAATAATCTCTCTGAATTTATTGAGTGCACTTCCGTCATCAATAGTGCTATCAAACATCTTACTTGCCTCAATTCTGCCAGCAGCCACTCCAGCAGTTATAAGTGCAAGCACCGTCAGCTCTTTGGCCACCTCAAGCAGTTTTGCACCATACAAAGATTTATCACTGCGCAGTCCTGACAAAACTTCTTCAACCTCACAGCGCAAGCCAATACTTGCACCCAAAGGCTCATCAGAGTTTGTTATCAAACTTACTGCAGTCACTCCGCCAAGCTTCGCACCTTCAACCAAATATTTTCCAAGAAGCTGTGCCCTTTCTTCAGTGGCAAATGACGAACCCTCACCAGTTTTCACGTCAAATATAAACACATTTGCACCCATGGCAAATTTTCGTGCAAGTATAGACGCTGCAGTAAGTGGTATACTTGAAATATGATATTTTTTTGCAAGAGTATACATTTTTTCATCAACAGGAGCAATTTTAGATTCGTCTTGATATAATCCTGCAGACAATTCATTAAGTTTATTCAAAAATTCATTTTGACTTATTTTTGCATTAAATCCTTTAAACAAACCAAATCTATGCAGCGAATTATTGAAAGTTCCATACCTTTCAGACAAAAGCTTAATATTTTTCACTCCCAGTGCTGCCAAGACTGACATAAATACAAGCGTTGTTGCATCAGAGAAAGAGCCAATGCTTATCTTATCAATAATTAACCCCTGTTTTGAAGATAAATCCCACATCTCACCAGTTCTTGCAAGTGCATCAGCCAGATAAAATGTTTCTTCAACCGAGAAATTATCTTCTTTTATCACACGCATAAAATCAAGGATTTTTGCATCATTGATCTTACCAGATTGATAGCTTGAAATAATAAAATCAATCTCTTCTTTAGAAAGTGGAATATTATTTTGTTTTATTTCCAATATGTCATTAATGTTCAACTTTACTTACCTCAAGGTAAGTATAGCAAATTTTATAACTTTTTAGCAAGTAATTTTTATCACTTGAATACTTTTAATTGATTTTGTCAAAAATATAAATATGTATGAAAAAACAAAAATTGCAAAATTTATAGATAACAGCGTACTCACGTTTGTGTGCTTTTTTCTTACTTTTGTTACCATAAAGAAATATACACACTCTAATTTATATGCAGCTGGCATTGCCTTATTTGTATGCTTTATATCAATGAAAATTTTATTGCATTTTCAATTTTCATACTATAACAAACTTGGACTTAAGAAACAGGAAATAAAACAAATTGAATATACAAACATTTCATTTAGGAAGTTAACACAATTCCAACAAACTGTATATCTCAAAAAGTTATTTAGAGCATATAATGTAAGACAGATTAAAGGATTTTTAATGCTTGACAATAATGTTATAGTGTCAAATCAAATCAGTAAATCTGAAATTACTGTTGACAGCCTCTTTGAAATTTATGCAACAATAAAATCAAACAAATTAAATCCAGATGAAGTCGCAATTATATGCAATAAAACATCTCAAGAAATATTCGAAAAGCAGAAAAATTTTGATTTAAAATTCAGTTTTATAACTCCAGAAATTTTCTACACATTGACAAAACAATTTGATTGTGAGTTTTCATATTTACCACAAACAAAAACAAAGCAAAATTTACTTTTAAAATTTAAAACAAAACTTTTATTAAAAAAGCAAGCAAAATATTTTATAAGGTGTGGATTTTTGCTTTTACTCGCAAGTATGCTTGTACCATATTCACAGTATTATATTATTTCTGCCTGCATAACTTTACTTATTGGATCATTTTGCCTTATTTTTGGATCAAAAGAAATTCAAGGTGCATCAACAAAACTTTTAAAAAATAACGCAAGCTAAAATGCCTACGTTATTTTCTTCTATCTTTTTACAACAAGTTTATTTTTTTCAAGATGTGCAATTAACTGATTTAAAAATTCATCAATTTCCGCACCGTCAAGTGTGTGATCTCTGCCAGAGAGTTCAAATGTCAATGTTACACTTTTTACATCAGCATTGTCATCAGCCTGGTAGATGTCTTTAAGTTCAAAACCACTTAAAATCTTTGATTTATATTTTGCAACAATTTGTTTGAGTTCCCCATAAAGCATATCAGATGGAACTTGAACACTTAAATCCAATTTAACATCTTGGAATTTTGATGGCACTTTAGCCTTCTTAAAATACCCATGTTTTTCAGAAAGTAAACCAAAATTGAGCTCTAATGCAACAATTTTCATCCTTTTATCAATTGAATTTGCAGTTTTTGGATGAAGCACACCAACATATCCAAAGTCACCTTCACGTGATACAACGCGGAAAGTATTAACTGGATGCATGTATGCAGGTTTATCACCTTCTTTAAGTTCAATATCAAGTAATAAACTGTTTTTTGCATAGTCAGTTATAAATTGCTTCATTTCATTAAACAATGTTTCTTCAGATTTTGTTTGACTTGCAAATACAACAGCCAGCCTCTTCTCTTCATTAACAAGATTATTTTCATTTAAACTTGCCGCAACACGTCCAACTTCAAAGATTCTAAATTCATTATTAGTATTTTTATTTTCATCAAGCACTTTTAAAAGAGTTGGCAAAAGATCTTTTCTTATTCCACTCTGCCCTGCATTACTGCTGTCCATTAAGCGTACAACTGGTTCATTATCGATAAAATGTGTCTTATTAAAATCAGAATAGTTCCAAATATATGAATGAATTTCATTTGCGTTATATTTTTCTGCAAGAAGTTTTTTAACTTCATACTCTTGTTTAACTGCAACATTAAGTTCAGTTGGAACAGGATTAAATGCAAGAGGTTTTGCCTGTATGTTATCATAGCCAAACATTCTTGCCACTTCCTCCACCAAATCCTCTTTCATTGAAACATCTTTAGTAGCCCTGAAAGAAGGAACTTCAGCAATAATATTTTCACCATTTACAGAAATTTTGAAGCCAAGTGCAGACAAAATTGACTCAATTTGCGTTTTTTCAATAGTTGTCCCAATTCTTCTTGAAATAAATTCAGGTGTAATTTCAACAGACAGTTTAGGGTATTTTTTGCTGTAGACATCTGTGAAGCTGCTTGCAACAACAATGTTTTTATCAATATTTTTCAGCACTTCCAAAATTCTTCCCATAGCAACTTCAGTAAGCTCTGGATCAAGTGATTTTTCATAGCGTTGTGAAGCATCAGTAACAAGACCAATTGCCCTACTTGTTTTTCTGATAACTGGAGCTTCAAAAGTTGCACTTTCAAACAATACATTAGTTGTTGTGTCAGAAATAGATGCTTTAAGACCACCTTTAATACCAGCAATTGCAACTGGAACTTTTTTGTCATCAGCAATCACAATTGAACCCTCAGGAATCTCATGTTCTTCACCTTCAAGAGTCAAAAGTTTATCACCTTTCTTTGTCTCGACAACCTCAATACCACCGACAACATCATGATCAAAAGCATGCATAGGTTGTCCAAGTTCCAACATTACATAGTTGGTTATATCTGCAAGCAAATTAATATCGCGCATTCCACAATAATTAAGTTTTAAAGCCATCCAAATTGGAGATTTTTTGACCGTAACATTATCAACAGCAAGTGCACCATATCTGAAGCAATGCTGCGAATTATTATTCACATGCAATTTTTTAAGTCCGTCAAATTTTGAAAGGTCAACAGTTGTGATATCTTTAAGTTTTCTGCCAAAAATTGCAGCAAACTCACGCGCCAAACCATAGTGTCCCCAAAGGTCAGGACGATTAGTAAGAGTCTTGTTATCAATCTCAAAAACAACATCATCAACAGGCCAAAGTTGTTTTATATCAACTCCAAGTGGCACTTCTTCTTTAATATCCCAAAGACCACTATCGTCGCTGCCGATCCCAAGGTCTGATTCACTGCAACCCATACCAAAAGAGTCTTCACCACCCATTGTGGCCTTTCCAATCTTTTGACCACAAACTTGTCCACCAACTTGAACAAATGCTGTCACCATACCTTCATAAATGTTAGTTGCAGTTGTCAATACTTGCACAAATTCTGGTTTTCCAATATTAAGTTGCATAATCTGAAGTCTGTCACTGTTTGGATGTTTAGAAATCTTCTCTATACGAGCAGTGATAACATCTTTGATTTCACTTCCCTTAATTTCAAAGCCTTCAATTTCTGCAGTTGAAAGGTTAAATCT
>CAKJZE010000041.1 GCA_918285425.1 Clostridiales bacterium | reverse complement strand
GTTAATATATGCACTGTATATTGATACAATGATTAGGATTACTACTATCAATGCTATTATAATTAAAGTTAAGTAATTTTTATCCATTTTTTTCTTCCTTCGAAATAAATTTTATTTTTATTATAACACAAATTTTTCATTATGTAATAATTTTCAAATTTTTAACGTATTCATATTAAATTAACAATTCAATATCCTCAAATACTTTTCTAAACGCTCTAAAATGTATTCTGCGAAAAGATTTTCCATTGCTGAAAGGTCTTTCTTCTCGTGATAAACATCAAAGGCGTCATAGTAGGCTTTTCTGTCTGTATACTTAATATCAATTGGTGGATATCCATTCTTCATAAGTTCAAAGTTGACAAGTAACCTTCCTGTTCTTCCATTGCCATCAATAAATGGGTGGATTGTTTCAAACTTGATATGGAACAACGACAATTTCTTTATGATGTTGGTTTCGGTATCTGCATTAAACCCTTTAATAAGAGAGTCCATTTTATCTTGGATTTGGAAAGGATTTGCAGTTTCATGTTTAGCCCCCATGATTCTTACAGCAACTTTTCTGTAAACTCCACGATCTTCGGGTTTATCTGCAAGTACCAAAGTGTGAATTTGCTTAATCACATATTCAGATAATGGTGTTTTCTCTTTTACCAAACTTGCCACATAGTTAAAGGCGTCTTTATGTCCAATTGCTTCAAGGTGATCTTTCATTGGCTTTTTATCAATTGTTATTCCACGAAGAACCATATCGGTTTCTCTGAGGGTTAAAGTATTACCCTCAATGGCGTTTGAATTGTAGGTGTATTCAACCAAAAACTCTTCATTCAATCTTTCAAGTTCACCCTGGGTCAGTGGTCTGCGAAAGTCTAATTCTGCTTTCTTGACTTCTATTTCTTTAAATAAATCATATTTTCTTCTTGGATCTTTTGGTTTCTTTGCATTATCTGGAATATTCCAATTCTTACCAACCTTAACAGCGCCTTCAACTTGGGCTTTCTCACATAAAGCCCTTACACGCCTATCTGAAATACCCCAATTTCTTGCAACTTCCTGAACTGACAAATACATAATTTTATCTCCTTTAATGATTTCAACCATAATTATATACCTTTTACGGAATAATTACAAGTGTTTTTGCGGAATAATATAAAAACATCTCAAAATACCACTGTGCTCTGATTTGATAATTTATGTATTTTAATTTGGTTTTAAAATTGATTATGTTATAATACAGATTAAACAGCGAAGTCGCACAGATAGGTGCGATGTATGAAAGGAGATAAAAATATGATTAAACCTGAACAATACCGTGATCCGTGGCTTGCGGAAAAATTTGATGAATTTATCGGATTTTATCCAAGAGAGTTCTTTGTCTTTGATAACTTCTCCTCATTCAGAGTATTGGTTGATGGAGTGCTTTACTGTACTGTGGAGCATGCCTATCAAGCAATTAAATTTTTGGAAACAGCACCAGAGATTGCAAAAGAGATAACAGAGTGTTACTCCGCTCATGAGGCACAAAAAATTGCCTATGCGAACAAAGACAAAGTTCGCAGTGATTGGGATGACATTAAACTTGAAGTTATGGAAAAGTTATTAAGACTTAAGCTTGATCAGAATCCGTATGTAAAGAAAAAACTGCTTGCAACAGTGAATCTACGCATATGTGAAGATTCACCAAAGGATAGTTTTTGGGGAATTGGACCTAATCGTGATGGACGCAATGAACTTGGCAAACTGTGGATGAAATTAAGAGATGAATTAAAAAATAATTAACTTGTCATTTGTTGCGACCAAGAACTGCGATAGGCTACCAAAGGAGTTCGACTCGAACTGCTGAATGCAGTAAGAGTTGGACTTTTTGTTTGATTTCATTTTACAAATTTTAATTAGTTTGTTAAAATGTAATCATTGGAGAGAAATGTATGGATATCTTTTTAAATATTATTTATCTTATTATTGGTCTTGCACTGTTGATTGTTTGTGCTGATTTGTTTGTGGGTGGGGCAAGCAGTTTGGCAAAAAAACTTAAAGTTCCAACAATTATTATTGGACTGACTATTGTTGCAATTGGTACAAGTTTGCCAGAGCTTGTTGTCAGTGTGATAAGTGCAATAAAGGGTAATGTTGATATCTCTATTGGTAACGTTATTGGAAGCAACCTTGCAAATATGTTTTTGATTGTTGGTGTGGTTGCAATCATTGTTCCAATTAATGTAAAGAAGGCAACAATGAACTTTGACCTGCCATTTTTAGCACTTGTGACAATTCTGTTACTCTTATTTGGCTGCGACACAATTTTAAATGGTACTTCTGCAAATGCTATTTCAAGGAGTGAGTCAATAATTTTCATTGCTCTTTTAGTGTATTATATTACAAAACAAGTTATCTCTGCGAAAAAAGGGTATTTTGTTGATTTATCTGAAGTTAAAAAGCAGCATGATGAAAATGAAAAACTGACAGAGGAGCAACCTGCTGAAGCTGAAGAAGAAATAAAGATAATGAAGGGTTGGAAGATTGCACTTTACATAATAATTGGTCTTGCTGGTGTGGTTGGCGGCGGTGAACTTGTGTCAATGAGCTCAAAATTTTTGGCATTAAAAGCGGGCATGAGTGATGCGCTGGTTGGACTTACTATTGTGGCGCTTGGAACAAGTTTGCCTGAACTGGTGACATCAGTTATGGCAATCAAGAAAGGGGAGCATGACCTTGCACTTGGAAATGTGCTGGGAAGCAATATCATGAACATTATTCTTATTTTAGGTGTTGTGGGCACGATAAGTGCAATTCCTGTTTCTGCCCTTATTTTGACAGACCTTGCAATTTTGACAGGTGCAACAATTGTATTCATTGTTATGTGCTATACAAAAAAGCGTGTAAGCAGATTGGAAGGAGTTTTGGCACTTGCGCTTTATTTTGGCTATATGGCATTTGCGATTATAAGAAACTATGCATTTTAAATTTTAATTAAATTTACAAATAAACAATTCGGCACAATGTCGGATTGTTTTTATTTTAAAATTTTTTAATTTAGTATGACAAAAGTTTTTGATTGTGATATATTGTAGTCATGAACAAGAAATATATAAAGAGATACACACAATTCAGAGAAAATTATGATTTTGTGCAGGAACCAGTGGAAGAAAAAGATGGCTTCAAGTTTTTTCGTGGCGTTTTGGTTGAAGATGATCAGAAGAAGTATAGTGAGGGTGAGGATTTTTTGAATATTGGTTATGGGTTTAAAAACAGCACAGCAAGGGTGCTTTCAAATCTTTATCCAATGAGGTTTAAATTTCGTGGCAAATGGGTGGCAAGCATTGAGGGTGTGCTTCAGGGTATAAAGTATAAAGATAAAAAGCATCAAAATTTGGTGCTTAAGTACTATGGGTTTGACGCTTACCACACTCGTGCAAGCAATGAAGCAAACTTTTGGGGAAATGATGGCAAACTTTATTGGCAGGGCAAGGTGATAAATCGTCATGATCAAGAGTATCAACAGTTTTTGGACGAACTTTATTTATTTGCCGCAAAAAATCCAATATACAAAAACACACTGCTTGCAACAGAGAACAAGTATCTTTTACATCATTTTGGACAGACAGATCCAAATATTACTGTGCTTACAAGGTTTGAATACGAGCAAAGGCTTAATAGTTTGCGTGCATATTTAAGAGAAAAGTTGTCACAAAAGTAAATGTGAAAAAATTGTAAAGCGTTTTTTAATAAAAATTTTAAATTATATTATTTGGCTAAATTTTATAAAAATATTCATCTTACTTTGATGGATATTTTTTGTGTGTGATAATTAAAGTATGAAGAGAATAGACGGTAAAAAGATTGCTGAAGAGATAAAAACAGCAGTCAAAGAAAAAGTGGAAAAAAACTTTAAAAACCAAGGCAAAAGCGTGCCTAAACTTGCCTGCATTATTGTGGAGGGCAATAAGGCAAGTGAAGTTTATGTTGCTTCAAAAGAAAAGGCTTGCGCATTTTGTGGTATGGAGTCGCTTATCGTAAGACTTGCAGAAGATTCTACTGAAGAAAAGCTTTTTGCAGAGATTGATAAACTGAATAATGATAAGACAGTTTCAGGGATATTGCTTCAACTGCCATTGCCTGCGCAGCTTGATGCAGACAGGGCAACAAATCGTATATCTCCCCAAAAAGATGTGGATTGTTTGACCTATGAAAATCTTGGAAAACTGTTCAGTAGTAAGCATAAAATTGCACCTTGCACGGCAACTGGAATTATAAAGATGCTGAAACATGAACACATTGAAATCTCTGGCAAGAGAGCGGTGGTTATTGGAAGAAGCTTGCTTGTTGGCAAAAGCGTCGCAAACCTTCTTGAGCAAGAAAATGCAACGGTTACAATTTGTCACAGTAGGACAAAAGATATGCAAAAAATAACCAAAAAAGCTGATATTTTGATTGTAGCAATTGGCAAAGCTAATTATATTACTGCTGATTATGTCAAAAAGGGTGCAGTTGTGATTGACGTTGGTATAAACAGAACGGAAGCTGGGCTTGTTGGAGATGTAAACTTTGAAGATGTTGCACCAAAATGCTCTTATATTTCACCAGTTCCGGGTGGGGTTGGGCCTTTGACGGTTGCTTGTCTTATGGAAAATACACTTACTTGTGCAGAAAATCAAGAAAAATAAAAAGGAGAAGTTTTTATGAGTTATGCAGATAAAGTTTTTGTAAAAAATATTAAGGACATTTTAAAACATGGTGTTTGGGACACAGACAAAGAGGTACGACCAAAATGGCTTGATGGTACGCCTGCACACACTATAAAAAAGTTTTGTATTGTTAACAGGTACAATTTGGCAAAAGAGTTTCCTATTATAACCATAAGAAAGACGGCATATAAAAATTGCATTGATGAACTTTTGTGGATTTGGCAAAAGAAAAGTAACAAAATTTCAGAGCTTGGCAGTCATGTTTGGGACAGTTGGGCAGATGAAAATGGAACTATTGGAAAGGCGTATGGATATCAGCTTGGTGTTAAACATAAGTATAAAGAGGGTATGTTTGATCAGGTTGACAGGGTGCTTTATGATCTTAAAAACAATCCAACTTCAAGAAGAATTATGACCAACATTTATAATCACGCAGATTTAAGTGAGATGGGGCTTTATCCATGTGCCTATAGCATGACATTTAATGTGACTGGCAATAAACTTAATGCAATTTTAAATCAGCGCAGTCAAGACATGCTTACTGCAAACAATTGGAATGTTTGTCAATATGCAGTTCTTGTTCACATGATGGCACAGGCTTCTGGACTTGAAGTTGGTGAGCTTGTGCATGTGATTGCAGATGCTCACATTTATGACAGACATATTCCACTGGTTAAGGAAATTTTAAAACATAAGCAATATAAAGCACCAAAATTTGAAATTGATAAAAATATAAAAGATTTTTATGATTTTAAAGTTGACAGCTTTAAATTTATTGATTATAAATATAATGATAAGAAATATAAAATAGAAGTTGCAGTATAGGAGTGATTATGAATTTTATTGTTGCAGTTTCAAAAGATTTTGCAATTGGCTATAGGAACAGACTTTTGTTCAATTTGCCTTCTGACTTGGTTTATTTTAAAAAGCAAACGCTTGGCAAAGTGGTGGTGATGGGGGAAAGAACTTATCGCTCTCTCCCAAAACGTCCGCTTCCGCAAAGGACTAATGTGATATTAAGTGATAATCCAAATTTTGAGGCAGAAGGGGCAATCGTTGTGTATTCTGTAAAAGAACTTTTTAAAAAGCTTGAAAACTATGAGCCAGAAAATGTATTTGTGTGTGGTGGTGCAAGTATCTATAATCTTTTAATGGACTATTGTGACAAGGCATACATAACTTTTGTCAATGCCAGCAAACCAGCAGATACATATATAAATGACATAACAAAAATGTCAAACTGGGAACTGATGCAAGAAAGCAATACATTTAATGAAAATGGCTATAGCTTTAAGTTTACTATTTATAAAAATAATGACGTAAAAAAATATAGCGAATAATAATAAATATAAAAATTTACAACATTGTAAATTTTTATTTTGAATATTTTTACACGCTATTTTTTTAACACGTTTATTTATTTTATTATTTTTCTTCAAAAAGCTTGATAACAGGTACATTCAATGCTTCAC
>CAKJZE010000040.1 GCA_918285425.1 Clostridiales bacterium | reverse complement strand
TTTTTCTTACTTCTTATCTTTTTGATTTGTTTTTGTATCTTAAGCTTCATTTTTATTTTTTGGCTGTTTATTATTTCCAGTATTTCCACCAGGTTCAGGCACTGTATCCATTGCGCCAGGTTCTTGACCAAAAACAGCACCACGAATATCTCCCTCTTTTAATTTTTTCTTTCTGTATTCTTCATCTTCTTTAACTAATTCTTTTGCAAACTTAGGGAAAGCTGCAACTTTTGATACACCACCAGCACCTTCTCCTGCAACAACACTTTCCCCGGCGGCGGCAGCTTCACCTGCAGCAGCAGTCGCTTCACCACTTGTTGCGACTTCGGTAGAAACACCTTCTTTATAAACATCTGCAGCACCTTCTCCCGATTTGGTTTCAGATGCTGATTCAGAATTTTTATCACTTACACTTGATTTTTCGTCATTTTTCTTTTCTGAATCGTGACTTGCTGAATTTTTATCCTTACTTTTTTCACCCTTCTCGTTTTTGTTTTCCTGTTCTTGAGCATTCTCAACACCACGTCTTACGGCTTCTGCATATTGGCGTGCCTGTCTTTCATCTTGCTGTTGCTCTTTATCTTTCTGTTGTTTATCCTCTTTTTCTTTTTGCTTATTCTTTTTATTCTTTCTTTTTTTGGAAGTAGTATCGTATTTTAAGTCCTTATCAGCCTTTTGTCTATCTTTTCTTTCTTTTTCTCTTTTGCTACGTGCTTTCTTCTTTGCTTCTGCTTCTTTACTATCCATTGCGCCACGTCTTACCCATCTTGCATCTTGACGTGCCTCTCTTTCATCTCTGCGTTTTTGCTTAATATCTTCTTGCTTTTTATAGTTATTTTCCATATACTTTCTCATTTTGTTTGCTTCACTAACAGGAACACCATTAGCAACTGCAATCGCAAATATTGCCGCACCCGCAGCCTTTTGACCAACCTTCTTTGCAATCTCTCTGCCAGGAATCATATTAAGAGCTTTATCTTTAATATCACCCATTTTATCAATAAACGCCTGTCCACTTATTGTATCTTGAAGTTCATTGATTGTATTTTTAACATTACCAAGCACCTTATCACCGTCAGCAAAACCATCTTTTGTTCCAGTGATTTCTGCAAATAACGCTGGTGCCCTTCTCATCAAATATGCCGAGCCAATCAAGAATATCAATCTTGCAATTTCATTAAGGAAACCAATAGGAATTAAATTCACAAGTGGTAATGATGCAAAAGCAGAGTTAGTTTCAAACAATACCATATTATTGATGATTGGAACAACTATGAAGAAAATATTAAATCCAATTGCATATGCAAAAACACCAAGAATATCATTTTGTGTCTTATCTTTCCACTGCTCATAACTTGAAAAGCCTTTTTCTTCAACTTTTTCACCACTAATTTTATCATATTTAAGATTGATTGTTGAAATAACTGCAGGCCCAACAAGCACATCAAGTGCAATATCAAACATACGCCCAATAACGCCCCAAAGCGCTTTCCATATCGCCGAAATTAAACCTATTGTACCAATAAGTAAAACTAAAATATTTATTTTATCCATCTGATAAACGCAATCAATGGTATATGTAGTTGCTCTGTCTGTGGCAACAGCAAAGTTAAAGCTTAAAAATACTTTACCTTCAATCGAAGTATACTTTACAGTACGCCCCACACCATAACAGAAATTATAGTCTGTGTGAGCTGCAAATCTTGGTATAGATTCCACCAATTTTTCAACCAAAGATTTACCGGTAAATAATTTAGAAAATCCATTTGCAATGGAAGAAATCAAGCCATAATGCACTGAAATCTGATCCATTGACATATAGTATTGTTCCAAACCAATATCAGAAGCGTCATGAATAACCACGTCATCTCGGTAATATTCAATATTGCCATCAACTTCTCTTATTGCAGTTGGTCTTCCATCTGAATACACAATTCCTTTTGCAATAATTGGAAAATAGATATATCCTGAATTATCAGGTGTCGCATAATAATCTGTATATGGATTTACATAGTTAAATTTCTCATACCATGTATCCACATCTTCATTTGCACCGTCAGCATGTTTTAAACCGCTGTCCCTTGCACCACTTTTGTTTGCCATCATAAATGGAACATAAGTTTTGGTTTCATCATCAAATGTGCAAATGATAAATATGTCTCCATTATTCTCATCAACTCCACCAAGATCAAAGTTAATGGTATACTCTGCCCCAACAAGCTCCTCATATGGGCGATTGTCAAGACCTGCAAGCCTCAAGATGGTCGCCATTGATTGATTGCTTAAAGCAAGAGATATTTTGCGACCTTCAAGTTCTATTCTTTGTTCACTTGTCCAAGATCCATCAAGTGCTCCATATTTTTCACTATAGTTCTGTTCAACCAGCCAGTCACTGCAAGCAAGCGCCAAAATTGCCAGATATCTTTTTTGGTTTTGCTCTGTGGTTTCACCTTCTTGCTGTTCAAAATTGACAAGTGCTGAAAGGCACATTTTCCTTACGTCTTTAAGTGTAAGTTTACTGTAGTCAATGAAATTCTTTTTATTGCTGTTTGCTTCAGTCATAAGAAGATAACTTAACACAGTATTTAATTTTTCATTACTTTTCTCATAATTAGCATAATGTAATATTATTTCCTGTGCAGTAGTTTTAATATCTTCTTTTGCAACAGAAGAATCAATATCAAAAAATGCCTTCATTAAATCTGTTGGCAAATATTCACCATTGACAAGGAATAAAAGTACTTTTTTTGCAAGGTCAACATTATTTGCATTTGTACCCAAAACAAGCTCATCAACTGTTGATTTTGAAAGGTTAATAAGATTTGTCATTTGATAAAGAACCGCACTGATTTGCCCAATTTCTGTTGCAAAATCACGCACATTTTTAAATGCATCAATCGGCTTATAGCCTAGATATTTGCCATACTCAGTATCCTCTATATATTTACCTTTTTCACTTTGTGTGTAGGATCCATCCTCATTTTCTATAAATTTTACTACTTTACCATAACTATTTGTTTTAAATTTTGACACATTACCTTCTGAATTCTTCCAAAAAGTATATGATTTATCTTCGTTTTCAAGCAACTTGTTGTATTCATCCTGTGTAAAAGATAAATATTCAATCATTACTAATCCATTATAATCGTCACTTACAAAAACAGTGTCAAGTCCCATATCTGCAAGATATTGATGGCCTAAAACATATTCAACAAATTTTGCCCTTGTAAAGTTTTGTCCAACGCTGTAGTGTTTGTTTGAAACAACCACATCAAAACTGAGTGGAGTTGTTGACTCCCCTGTTGTTGATGTACCCTCTGATATCAATGTTTTAACAGAAAATGTAATTTCATATCTGTTTAATTTGTCAAGTTTTTCTTGCGCCTCATATGCAGATTGCAAACAACTTATATAACGATTTACGCTTTCTTCAACTGAAGATCTGTAATCTGTACCTTCAGCTCTAATTTTAATAGTTTCTATTATTCTATCTTTATTTTGTTTCAAGTTATTAACATGTGCTTTCATTGTTGATAAATTCAACCCGTTTGGTGTAACATCATCCCAATCACCTAGTGCCCACCAAGTATCACTGTCGTTAGAAAACCCTAATAAATCATCGTCAGAATCTTCTGCATCCCACAAAAGTCCAGCTTGTGTTAAATTTCTATCTCTTTGAGCTTTAAGTGCTTCCGCTTGACCAACAAGACTGCTTGAATTATCTTCTGTCAAATAGTCAACTTTAAGTGACATATATTCATTTGCTTTTTCAAAATAATTTGCAAATTTAGCAGGTAAACCGTCATTTTCTCCAATGTTATAATTTCTCATTAATGATAATACATTGTTTTCAACAACTGCCAAATTATCTTTAAAATATGATGCATCACTGATTGCATAAATAACATCAAAAGCATCTTTAGTTGCTGAAGCGTCAGATGATCTATACCTATAACCAGAATCAGCTGCAGTAATGTAATTATTGAAAATTCCCGCGTATTTGTTATTATTTTCAACAAAAGTCTTTAATGTACTATAGGCAGACTCCAATGCTACTTTTGCAGTATCCATTTCTGCTTCTTGTTTTTCCAGTGACTTAACTGCACTTAAAATTTGTTCAAGTCTGCCTTCAAAATAATCCTCATCTGAATCTTGTATACCATCGCTATTTTTATCAAAATATCCTTTGATATATGTTTCCAATACTTTCATATATTCCGGATATGTTGAATCTTCAGGATAAACAAACTGTTGTGCCAAATCATTTTTTGCATTCTTTAGTAAGTTACTTAACAAGGCTTTATTTGTTTCTGAAATAGCCTCGTAATACTTATAATAACCCGTTTCAGTATTTATTATATCTTCAGCAAAATCAGTTACTCCCAGCATATGCATTGCCGTTTGATAGAACCAGTTTGCCGCATTGGTACTGAGGAGCATTGAAGCAAGATATGCCTTATATGTATAAAGTTCAATACTTTGTTCATTTCCACTTAAAAGGTCAAAATTCTCATAGTAAGATACCTGATCAAGAACTGGACCCATAAAGACATTGTATATTTCAATAAAATATTCAAGCTCCTCTTTAAGTTGATAATACCTGTCCTCACCAAGCATACTTAATATAAATGCCTTAATTGTTTCGCCATCAAATTTACTGTTATAGTCAAGGCTGCAATAAAGGTTATATTCATCAGCTTCTGAAATTTCGCCCAGGAACATTTCAGCCATAATAAGACCAAGTGGATGAATAAGTCCAGTCTGAATGCTGCTTCCATACTCACTGTATTTATCACCACTTACATACTCACCAAGATTAGTTAACCAATCCCCTGTTGTAAGAAGGAAATTAAAGTTTATATCTTTATAAATTATCTGCAAGTCATTAATCAATTTTTTTGGCCAAGATGTCTGTTTGATAACTCTTTCCACTTTATCGTCATAGCTTGATGTAACTGTCAATCCATTATCAAGTTCTGTGCCATAAGTACCATTTAACACTGTGATTATGATATCTTTAAAACTATCTTCAGATTTATAATAATATTTATTATTGATCTTCACAGCATCATTTTTATTAACATAAATAGTTCTGTAAACAGTGTTCCCAGACTCATCTGTCTTATAGCTTCCATCTATTTCATATTCTGGTACTTGATAATAATAACTTCCACCAGCATCTTGTTGTATCAATTCAATAAGATCCCATTCAGTATTCACCAACGTATAATATGGGTCACCAAAATCATCACGAACTAAATTGCCACTGGCATCTTTTAAATCTTCTGCAAGTTCAACCTCATAGTAAGTTCCGTTAATTTTAACTGCGTAATACTCACCAGAAGTTACAAATTTACCACTACTGGTCTGATAGAATCTTTTTTGGATTTTATAAACAGGCAAATCATCAACACCACTTTCAAGTTCACTTAAAGAATAATTTAATGTGTTATTATGTTCATACCTTGCCTGCTCATACAAAAGTAACTGATCAATTGCGGTTTGATGATTTTCTTTAGTCATATCTGTTACTTTATAATATGGCGAAAGCTGTAAGAACACTTTATCAGTTTCCCACTCAACAACATTGATTGAATCTTCCAAACGCTTAAGCACATCAAAATTGTTGTCTTCATATTCCCCGATTCCCAAAAGCGCACTTAAAGTTCTTACCGCATCACCGATAGGAGTTGATATATCAAGACTAGATGGAGTATAAACAACAGTGTAAGGATCGCCGCCATTAACATCAGATGCGTCCCTGTATGTGATTGTTAATGACTGTGTTTCTTTATCATATATAGTGCTGTCTACATACATCCAGTTGATGTCTATATCTTTCATGTTTTTAATATAGTATTTGACGTTATTTTTGACAGCATAGTCAATAAAGTCAGCCAACACATAATATTGTTCACGCGTACAAACAAATTTTTCAAATCCAGAGTAGTCATTAACATTATAAAGCCTGTTATTTTTATATGTTAATGTTTCGCCGAAGCTGTCAAAATTATTGTCAGCGAAATTATCATATAAAGCCTTACCTTGCTTTTCAAAAGTCTTATAAATTTTTGCAAGTTCTGCTTTTGAATATCCAACCGCTTGACCGCTTTGTACAGGATCATCAAAATTAATTACAATTGGTATTCGCACATTGGCATCTGCATAATTACGATAATTATTCGCATTATAGGCACTTGCCGCAAAGACTTGCGCCGACATTGTGGTTTGTTCCCCATTTCGCAAGATATTATTAAATCCAGCCAAAATAGCATTGACCAGAATTATTGAAGCCATGATGACAAGTGGGAAAAAGCCCATTAAAAATAAAGATTTGAAAGTTCTTTTAAATATCCCACCCTTACTGTTGGCAGTTTGTCCGTCATCCGTTGCAAAAGCATATTCTGATCTGATTATGGCAAAAATAGTAAACACTATAACAAGCACAATGCCCACACCAACAACATATCCAAATACCTTAACAAATCCTTCGCTTGTTAAGATTTTAAACAGCGGATTTGAACGGTCAATGACCGCATAATCACTCAAATTAATTGTTATTCCAAGAATTCTGTTAATAGTAAGTTCAATCAGTTCAATTACGTTAAGCACAAACTGACACGCCACATAAATGATCCTACATACAAGATCTATAACAAAATTAAAGAATCCTGAAAGTGCACCTGAAACAACTGACGTTGTCTCAATTGTGTTTTGAACTTTACTTTCTGCGCCAAGCAAAGAGGTCAGACGCGTCGCGCCTGAACTAATGAAGCTATTAAGTTTTATCATAAAACCTGAAAAATTCATTCGTTTTCCTCTTGCCTAATTAAAACAGATTAATCCACTCTTATCTTTTCAAACAAATCACGTACGTAATCGTTTACAATGATATCTATATTGGTTCTTGAATAAGGACCAGTCATTAAGAACGCCTTACCACGAGGGTTAGTAACGATTGTATCTTGCTCTTTTTCATTGATTTGACCTGATTTTTCATAAAGAGCAACAAGGTCGTTAACGTTATGTGGTGCCAAGCTGAAGATAAGTGAATACTGACTGGCATTGATAATCGCAGTAGATTTACGTGCAATATCAGGAGTACCAGTAAAGTCTTTAAGGTCCTGCGTAATGACGATCTGCATACCTTCATATTTACGAATACGTTTTGCAAGGTTGAACATAAAGTCAAGAGCAACGTCTTTCTTTGGATCAATAAAGGTATGCGCCTCGTCAATGACAACAATGACACGTCTTTTTGTGTGATATTTAGCGTTATAGTCCTTATTTTTAATAATTTCGTTGTTAAGCCAACGCATAATAAGCATCATTTGCGCATTTGCAAGGTCATTGTTACTGTTTGCAAGCAGAGTCTGGAAGTTAAACACAATCATGTTTTCTTCTGCAGTGATTGTTGAGTAACCATTCCAAAGCATACTGTTACGTCCACCCTCTGCAAACTTATTAAGATAAGTTTTAATGATCTTTAAGTTGTTACGTTGATAGTCATCTCTTGCCTTCTCATATTCTTCAGAAACATAATTGAATAAGTCTTGAAGAATTGGGAATTGATTTGGTTTAAGTTCCTCAATTTTTGTATGTGTATCAATATTAAATTTCTTATAAAGTTCCTTGATACATTCATTAAGCACTTCCAAACTGTCATTTGTGATACCATCAAGAATCATCTTAAAGAAAGACTCCAAAAATTGAAGGTGTGTTGAAAGGGAAACATTTTGTCCACTTTCATCTTCATCATCCAAAGATGTTATAACTTGAAGTGGATTAATTCTTCCCTCTTTTGCCGAACCAACATCCACGACTTTACCTTTCATATTCTTTGAAAGAATATCATACTCACGTTCAGGGTCAAGAATAAACACTTTTGTGTTATCTGAAGCAAGGTTTGCAAGAATAGATTTAGTAGCAAAACTCTTACCTGAACCAGATTTACCCATAACGACCATGTTTGAGTTGATCCTTTCCTTATCACGTTTAAAGAAATCCAAAAATACTGGCTCGTTATTCATACCAAGATAGAAGCCCTCTTCATCTTGCACCGCATCTGAAACAAATGGGAACATAGCAGCAAGTGAACTTGAGTTAATACCACGTTCATACTTTTTGCTGCTTGAACGTTGAGAAACGTTGCAGTTAATAAATCCGTCACGTTGCTTACCAAACATATCATTATATTTAAAGCCAGCACGCATTAACTGAGTTCTTAAAAGTTTACGCTGTTCATCTTCAGTTTGAATATAAATATTTGTATCGAAAAGTACCTCATTACCAGTTTTAATTGAAGCCAAAAGCTCTCTTAAAGTTTCAAGATGGACGTTCTTTTCAAGCTCTGAAGATGCCCTGCCACGTTTTGAAGCCTGAACTTCCATTTCCATGATAGAACGGTCCAAACGTTTTTCCGCTTCAACTTGAGGCACTGGTTTAAACTTAACTGCAACTCTTGTTCCAGGAACAGAGAAGAAGTTACGACCCCAAGCATTTGGTACAGCAATAGGATATTCTGCAACAACATAGGTTGTATAAGGTTTTTCATCAATATAGTGACGAAGGGCAGAAAATCTTATTCTTTCAGGCATGATCCAATCCATAATATCTTTTGGATCAATGTTATTTACTTCCCTTTCATCAAAGCTTGAAGTATAACAGTTTTTCAAAAATACAGCAGTTTGGTTTCTGTCCAAAACTTTACAAGTCATCACATTATTAGTGTTAGCCTCAATAGTATTGACAACAAAGTTAACAGTTGAAATCAAAGGTCTGATTGCCTTTGCAAAAATAACCAGATACATATGGTCTTTCATAATAGGAAATTCTTTATCAACGTTCATGGCATCAAGAGCATTAACTCTGGACTCTACAACCTCAATTCTTGGTACAGCTTCCTCCTCCTTCATAACACCGTTTGCGATGTTTTGTAAAATTTCATCTCTTTTTCTCAACTCACGGTTGATATAATTGTCAAGCACCATAGGTCTTGAAAATTTATATATTGCAGCAGATTGCTCTACAGAAAGAGATTTAATGGCGTTATCAAGCGCAGCAATATACGCATCTTGTCTTACAAGAGAAAGCATATAAAACTCAATTGATTTAACCTCAATTGCGACACCAAAGTACTCCTTATAGTCAATTATACCAACTTTATTCTTCTCGTCCAAATCCTGTTCAAGGATACCAACATAAGGCATCAGTGCATTTACACTTGTTTTTGATGCATGCCTTTGTTTTGTAAATTTTTTAGTACCAAAAATAAAGCCAAAAAGGTCAACTATAACATTATAAGTTCTTGTTTCAGGTGCAATATTCAAAAATAGCACAACAACCAACATTACGATTGCCGCACTTAAAATAAGCCTTAATTTTAAAGAAAAGTCACTTAAAAGAACCACTGCCATCAGCACCATGAATACAACCACGATGACAGCGTCCATAATTGTCAATCCCTTAAAAAATTCGGTTCTTACTTTTGTTTTTCTTGGAATAAGTCTTGCCATATTAATCTCCTATTTAATAATATTTTTATTTGTCATTTTATTGGGTTAAGCCAGGTCATGCCCTGTCTTTCCCCATATCCCAAGCCCTTTTTTGGGGCTTGGGTCAGGTTTTATTATTTACCTTGTGGATCAGGATTTCTTGTATCCTTTATTTTAGGAAGTTTGTACTTCGCAGACCTTCTATCACTCATCAAAGTCTTCACATCTTTACCCATCTTCTTAGCTTGTGAGTTAAGCCTGTCTTCAATCTGTTTAAGCCTGTTAATCTGTGCCTGCAGAGACGCAAACTCTCTCTTTTGTGCAGGATTTAATCCATTCCTTGCTTCCATTCTTCTAAATTCTCTGATTGCAGCATCAGCAAACTTTCTGTACTCTTGACCATTCTTGTATGCACCACTAGCAGATTTAGATCCTTTATATTTAGGTGGAGCATTCTTAAGAACTTCATTAATTTGCTCTTTGGCAGTCTTACGAATTTGAGCAACGTTTGCAGGAGTACTCTTTTGTCTTTCCGCAACACGTTCAGCAACACGTTTAGCCAAATCATCTTCTTTAACCGAAGACCTTGCTTTTGTTCTCTCTTTAACTTCATCAGATTGAATAAATACTTTTGCAGCCTTTTCTCTTCTTACTTTATTGGCTATTGCATTAACACCGGTATATTTACCAACAAAATAACCCGCAGTACCAATTGCGTGACCTGTTGCAGTAGCCGCAGTGCCAATTGCATGACCTGTTGCAGTTGCAGCAGTACCAATTGCATGACCTACCGTCTTACCAGCAGCACCTATCTTTTCACCAGTCCATTTAACACCGTGAGCAACACCAGCAGCACCTTGAGCAACAAGATGAGCACCTTGATCCCATTTCTTACGTGTCCAAGTCACACCAGTATTAACCGCATGTCCAACTTTACCACCAACAAATTTAGCATTATCCTTCACTCTACCAAATTTCGTATAGTGAGACAATTCTTCAAGCTGTTTATCTGCACCAGCAATATCGTTTATAAGCTTCTTTTCTTCATCAGTCTCTGGACCATCACCGCGTTTCTTCTTAAGTTTGTTAAGCTCATTAATCATAGCACTTCTTCGAGCTTTAACTCTGTTATAAGATGCCCTCTTTGCCATAATGTTATTTTTTGCAAAGCTTTGTTGATTTTCCTTCATTATAGAAGTAATTTCTTTAGCATAATCTTTTGTTGATTTTTCAACTTCAGATTGTTTGTTTTTAATTTCCGCAATAATCTGTTTAGTTTGAGCTTTAACTTTGGCAACATCTTTTTTAGAATTCATATCCAGATTTTTATCTTTTGCAAATGCACTCTTATTAAGTTTATAAGCCATCATTTCTTCATTTTGTAGATCTTTCAATGTAAGCCCATGTTTCTTAAGTGTCTGCTCCAAATCTTTAGAGTTAGTGGTCATAGTGCTAAACTTACCACCTATTCTCTTAAATTGTTCTTGAGTGAATTTAGCATCATCACCAATTGTCACACCTGCTTTTTCGGCAGCAAGCTTTTCAGCATCAAGCAATTTCCATTTAAATCGTTTATTAAATTTATCTTGCTCTCTTTCAAGATCCTTTTCAGCAATTTTTGTCTCACGCAAGTTCTCAGCAATCTTTTCATCTTTATGTTTACCATATTTTTCCATAATATCTGCACTTGCTCTTCTTATACCACTTCTTGCAGATGCAGTAATGAATGGAAGTAATCCTTGATGTTTTTGATTGATTCTGTCATTAAGCTTATTAATTGCATTTTGCTCTCTCTTGATAGCTTTTTCATCTTTAGCATCAATAGCTTTTTGCAATCTTTCTTCAGCTTCAGCCTTCTTGGCATTGAGTTTTTCAATATCATTTTCAGTAGTTTTACGCATTACTCTGCCAGTTAAGAATCCAGCGCCCTTCTGGAACCAGTTACGATATACTCCAGCTTCTTTCTCGGCAATTCTTTGTTTAACTTTAGCAATCTTATTATCAAGTTTATCATTAATATAGTTGTTTCTTGCCTCAGCCATTTTGTTTGCCTGATCTTGCTTAAATTCTTCACGAATCTTATCTTTTGCCCTTACACCAAGCTTATTAAATTGTTCCATGGTCAAGTTTTCGCCAGTCTGCTTATTGTGTACGGCAAGTGCAACTTCATCTTTAATGCGACCAAGACTACTACCCATTCTTTTACTAAATTCTTTAGAGTTAGTATCTGTTGCAGCATTTTTGAGAGCTTGTAAATTATTCCATTCATCAAGATGTTGTTGTTTTATGAGTTCTTTGTCCTCTTGTGATGATATATCTGATATTTCTCCTTTTCTTACAGATTCTTTCCACATAGCCTCCATGGCTTGTTCTTTTGTCATTTTGTCATTAAGTTTCAACTGTTGTAACTTATCATCATATTCTTGCTGAGCTTCCTGAGCAACTTTAGCTTGTACCTCTTTATTATTTTCATCAATGATAGAGTCTTCAAGACCTTTTCCTTCGTTATAATTTTTATAAGCTTTATTTCTTGCAAAGATGCCAAGACGAGTACTATTCTCACCATTTAATTGTCTTTGTTTTTCTTCTTCAAGCTCTGCAAGTTTTTCTTCATCTTTGATTACGCCTTTTGACTTCTCTTCAGCATTTTCTGCATTTGCATCACCTGTTGCATTTTCACCAGCAGCAGCTTCTTGATTTTCGTTTGCAGCTTCGCTCTGTTGATTTTCAGCAGCAGCATTTTGACCTTGTTGTGTCTCTTGTGATTCATCTGCAGCAGTGCTTTCTTCGTCACCCTTTCCTTCGCCTGCGCCTTTTTCTTTACCCTTTTTAAATGTATCAATAATTGGTCTAATAAATGCACTACCAGGAAGCGCTTCCTTAAATGTTTTCTTAGTATTCTCAACACCTTTAATTAAATCTGTTCCAGAGACTGCATTTCCAACAGTGTCAATTGTGTCGCTTACCGTCTTCTTCACTTTAGCACCTTCTGAATAGGAATCTGATCCGCCAACAAACTGTGCTATTATCGCAGGCAAAGTCTGAATCATCGTAAGTGCCACAAGCATGAACATAACGTAAACAAGATAGTTTACAAAATCAGGAGAAACATTGGCAAATATATTTCCAGTCGCCAAATTATCTTTAAGGTCTGTTCCCGAGAACAATTTTGATGCACTTCTTATTGCAGGTAAGATTATAAAGAAGAAGTTAATACCAATCAGAACACCATAAGCCCCCAAAACCTTCTTTATGACATTATCTTTCCATGTTTTAAACCTGCCACCATCATCAAGAGGCATGGTTGCAGCAACTCCAGGAAGAATGACAAAATATAAGGTTATATCAAATATCCTTTGAATAAGTCCCCAAACAGCTTGACCAAGCACCTTAATAAGTAATATTGATGCAAAAATCAATATTACAATATTCGTTTTAAGTGGAAGGAAATATGTTTGTAGTCCCAATCCTACTTGATGTTGTGGATCACTGAAGTTATAGTCAAGTGAGAAAATCCCATCCTTTATATAATAACCAAGTCTTTCATTATCAGCAGCGCCAGTAGCTCCCCACCAAGAAATATTAAGACGTTTAACACCAAACAGTTCAAATTTAAGGTCCAATTTAAATTTTCCAGAAGTAGGTACTCTTTGATTTTTAAATACAATACTACCCGTAACAAGTTCATACAATGGCACTTTTTCATTGGTCAGTGATGTTAATTTATAATATTCTTCATCTTCATACTTAAAGACTGTTGAATGATACTTTAAATTATCAGATATTAACTGCGCAGTATCAAATTGACCTTCCGCATCAAGAATAACATTAAATCTTGCCACAGTTTCCTTATTGTTTTTAAGAATTATTACTTCGTCATATTTACCTTCATTATTCTTTTGAGAATATGCAACTGACGTGCTTGCAGGGTCTGCCAAGAAAGTTATAGTTTTAAGTTCTGACGCAGCTTTATATTGTGGATTTGCAGCTGATTCTTCTTTTTCTTTATTATAATTAAAGTTATATTGATTTATATTCGAATCAGAATGAGTATAGGATAGTTCATAAGTATACTTATTATATACCTTCATCTCACCTTTAATCATTTGATATGCATCAACTGCATCATATGTCTCTTTACCAGCAGATACACTATGGTTGAGATATAAATAATAGTTATCCGAAACCGTTGGACTGTATGTATAAGTTATTTTTTCACCATTTTTTGCAACCTGTTTACAATCGTCATACAAATTAAAATAGAATGGATTTGATGGATTATTTGCTATACCAACAACATTTCCACCACACAAGAGTTTAAACGTATCATATACATACAATGAATAATTCATTGTGTTTCCATCATCAGATGGGGTGACCGTCACTCTGAATTTTATAACCTGACCAGATACACCGTTTATTGTGTAATAATCAAGCGTGTCAGAGACTGAATACATTGCATAATAATAGTTAACAACACCACTATCAAATTCTTCCCTTGTGCCAGGAAGTTCTGCAAATTTACAATTATTTAAATATGATTCATTCATTGCAGTTGTTCCCCTTACAACAACAGAAGAAACCATTGATGAAAGTGTGCCGTCATTTATTTTCATATCTTTTGGTTTTACAAACATGGCTGCAGAAACCGGGTTAAAGAGTTTTACAACACTTACAGGGTATGAAAATCTTGTTTTGTTACCATTTATTTCACTGGCAAATTTGTTATTTAAATTATTCACAATACTTGCGTTTTTACGCAAATAACCATTATTTGTCTCATCATCCACTGCATTTTTTACAGTTGGCAATGTAAATGAATTAATTGTTACAAGACTGTTTTTATAAGTCTTTTCGTCTTGTGTTACAGTTCCACCAAGTGCACTTGCATTTACATTAAATGGAATAGCACGCGCAATTAGCCCAGAGCCATTCGTTCCACCTTGTACAAAATAATTACCGTAAATGCCGCCTAAATATGCAACATCTGCATCATGTTGCAACGTAAGATTTGTTTGCCCATTATGACTAAACCAATTAACATAATCAGTTGTTCCACCCAAGTCTTCCTTATTATATTGACCATAAGCAAAGATCAATGTTGTCTTTCCATTTATGTCAACATTTACAAAACAGTAAAGTGGCAAATCTCGACCTTCAGTATCAACATAAATATTTTCATTTTCAATATATGACTGAATCCCTTGATCTGCAATAAATAAATAATATACATCAGCATCCGAATTAAATGTAAACACATGTCCACTATAGAGCCACTCTACATCATTTAAAACCACATCATCAGCGCCAGTTTCTGTCACTGGATCTGTTTCACCATCTGGAATATAAGTATGTGAATAATATGTTGTATAAGCAATCTCATTTGGCAAAGAATCCCTTATCATATTAATTTGAACATCTGTAAGCGAACCATTTGTACCAGATTGAAGCACGTGGCTTTGAACTCCGGTATCTTTATCAAGTCCACCATAATTCACATAGTTTATTTCATAATCCAAAACTTTCTCTGCTTTTACATTAACTGGAGTAAGGTTGGCGTCATAGTAATAAGGTGTTTCCAAATCAATAACTTCACCAGTTGATGAATAAACATATTCTGTTGATATTTCACTTGGAAAACCAGATAAATTATTCCATGTACCCTGCAAAATACCTCTTGCAACAACAAGACCATTATAATCATCTTCAAGATAAGAGCTTGAGAATGTATAAGATCCATATGCGTCAGTATACTCTGCATTGTTTACCAGTGGTATATATTCCGAACCATTATAGTAAGCAATTATATAAATTGCGCCTTTGCTTTCTTCAAGCAACTCGCCATTATTATAATAAGTTACAATACCATCATTTACGTAATTGACAGCAAACTTTTGCATGCCAGTGATCGTTCCGTCAGATTTTTTCGCATTAACATAAGTGGTTTTAAGATATCCACCCTCACTCGCATAATCCCATTTAATATAAGGATTATTGATATTAACAATTGCAAGTTGCAGACTTTCACTCATCATAAAGTCAAGCACGTCTGCCATAACATAATATTCGTCACGCAGTGCAACATAGTTCCCAGTATATCCACCGTCATGCAAAATACCCCATACTTCGTTATTGGTATAGTGCACTGCATTTGCATATGTTCTTCCACTGTCAGAAACAAAGACATCTTTTATTTTTTTCTGTGTATTTTCAAAACTTCTTTGATCGTCCAAGAACATGCTGTTATAGTTCCAAGAATTATATGCAGCTTGAATAATTGCAGTATCATCATCATAATCATGTAATTTTGCTTTAATAACATAACCCGAAACATCCACATAACCGACATCAGTTTTTACCAAACCTAATTCACCTAAATCACAACTACTAACACCAATACTGTAATTGGTATAAACTTTTTTAACACCTAACATTTGGGTAAGATAATAGTAGTAAAATTGTGCTCCTTTGAACTGTTCACTTTCACTTATTACAACATCGCACGTCAACTCTGATTCTGGCACTGACCACAAATAAGTTTTTCCATCTTTATATGTGAATGCAAACCCAGTAAAATAATTGCTGCCACCATAGTCACGTGGATTAACCGGCGTCATACTTACAGTGATTTGCTTGCTTGCAATGTTTACATTTGCATTTTTCATTAAGCTTACCTGTTCAGCTGTCAAGTTGGAATAGGTTTGATCTTCACCATCATTCATTTTTGAATTATCACGTTTTGCTTTTTCACTCTCCATGTAATATTGTGCAACGGCTATACCCTCACCTGTTGTAGTTGCTTCATCTATTTTCATTAAATAAACGTTGACTTTGTTGTTCATTGCATAACGTATATTTTGTTCTGCATACAGTCGATAGCGGTTACCTTCATAAGAGCTGGCAACAAAAACTTGGTTGCCAAGTGAAATCCTGTTGTTTATATTAAACGCATTAACCAAGCTTGCCAAAATTGCATTTGAAGCCAAAAGACCAAAAACCAAAAGAACAGGAACAAGCACAACCATCAAAATTGCCTTTCCTGCACGTTTAAGTACCACAGTTGCATCATTTGAAGCCTTATCTGCCTCTGATGCGACAGCATATTCATTTCTTACAATTGCAATTATGGCAAAGACAATCAAAAGCACAATGAATACACCGACCATGTATCTGAACACACGCTGAACATTGGTGTTATAAATAAACTTAAAGATGACATCAGAGTCGCCAACTGTGTCAAGGCTTACCTCACCCTCCCAATAGTCAATACCAACAAGATGTTTGACAAAATACTGCATTAAGTCAACAAGATTAAGCACAAACTTCATGGCGGTTTGAATCAAAAACCAAATGATATTTAAAATATTCATTGGAAAACCAGAAAAGAAATCACCAAGCTTTCTCCAAAGACTGTTATTATAAGGGCTGCCAAGTTGATCACCGACACCTGAAATTAAATTAACCACCGAATTTGCAATATTCATCATAACTTTCCCCTTACTTATGCCTATTGTAAGTTTTTAGTAGTATCAATCGTGAGCATAAGTTTTATAAAATGTTTTCACTTTTTTGACATAATGCGTGCAATATATATTTTTATATACATAATATAC
>CAKJZE010000039.1 GCA_918285425.1 Clostridiales bacterium | reverse complement strand
TGGTATTTCTTAAGATATATTGACCCACATAATGACAAGGCATTTGCTGACAAAAAACTGCTTGAACACTGGATGCCTGTTGACCTTTATATTGGTGGACCAGAGCATACAACCGGGCATTTGCTTTACAGCAGAATGTGGACTAACTTTTTGTATGATATTGGTGAATCCCCAGTAAAAGAGCCTTTCAAAAAACTTGTTCACCCTGGTATGATTCTTGGGGAAAACAACATAAAAATGGGTAAGCGCTATCCTGAATTTGTCATTGACCCAAATGATGTTATAAAAGAATACAGCGCAGATATTTTGCGTATGTATGAGATGTTTATGGGTGCACTTACTGATACTAAACCTTGGAACAAGAAAAATGTTGAGGGTCCAAAACGTTTCTTAGATAAGATTTGGAAAATTTATAACACTATTGAAATATCTGATAAAGAAAATGAAAGCTTGGAAAAAATTTACCATCAAACTGTGAAAAAAGTTACTCAAGATTACGAAGATCTTTCGTTCAATACTGCAATCTCTCAAATGATGATGTTTATAAATGCTGTTGCAAAGGAAACACAGCTTCCACGTGAATATGCTGAAGGTTTTGTTAAAATGCTCAGCCCAGTTTGTCCATTTATTGCAGAAGAGATTTGGAATGAAGTTCTTAGTTACAGTGGCACAATAACCTATGAAAAATGGCCATCATTTGACGAGACAAAAATGGTGGAAAATACCGTTGAACTTCCTGTTCAAGTGCTTGGCAAGGTGCGTGGAACAATATGCGTTGCAAAAGATGCTTCACAGGAAGAAGCACTGAAGCTTGCAAGATTAAATGAAAACATTAACAAATTTATAACGGGCGATATTAAAAAAATCATTTATGTGTCAGGAAGAATTTTAAATATAATTGTATAAAATCTATAGTGGAGGTATGTATGGAAAAAAGAAAAAACAGCTGGTATAAGGCAGTAAGTATCATGCAATATATTGTGGCATCATTGTTCGCAGTTGGAACTGTTTGTATGATTATTGTTGGTCTTACGCAAGGGGAAAAAGTGGCTGAGGTGCTTAATGAAGCAAAGTTGCTTGATGAAAATGGTAACATAATGGTCTTTAATGCAGAATCTGTAAAAACGCTTGTCTTTGGTATGACTATTTTGATGGCTCCATTGATTGTTGTTATGTATATTGAAGCTGTCATATTTGGCAAACATATCTATATGACTGATGCAGAAGCTGCAGCAAGTTATAAGACTTGTCTTGTGTGGACATAATGTTTTTTGTTGGCGGTAACTTACCTGGTATTTTGGCGCTTGTTGGACTTTTGAAAATTCATATAAGACAAAAAGAGAGATTTGTGTTGAATGCTTCTGCTGAAAAAACAACTGAAGTCAATGCAGATGTTGAGCAAAATGAAATAAACAATAAAACAGAAAAAGTTGAAGTGCAAGAAGAAAACAAGGTGCAAAATGCAACTGAAAAACAAGCAGAAAGGTTGGCAAAGTTGGAAAAACTTAATGCTGAAGGAGCTTTAACAGAAGAAGAATATAAGCATCTTAAAGATACAATTATGAAAAAGTAATGTTGTAAAAATTAAAATCAACCAATAAAAAACTCCAGAAGAGATGTCTGGAGTTTTTTATTCTTTTTCAGGTTGATATTTGCATTTTGTTCTTTTGCTTGCTTTAAAAATTCTAAATTTCTTGGAGTTGAAAGCACGGTTTCAAAAATAAAGTCTTTTTTATCGGTAAGTAACTGATAACGTTTTATTTCGGCGAAGCGTGCGGCAAGAAGATTTTTTCAGAAAAATCCCCTATATCAGAAAATTGAGTTTTGGCAATAATATCAGCATTTACAAATTCAATAGTGTCAAGACAGTTTTGTTTAATAAATTTCTCAATGATTGTTGTTTTTCCGCTTCCATTTGGACCTGCAAAACAAAATATATTCATTATTTTTTTAACTCCATTTCTCTTTCTTTTTTCAATTTTTCTGCGAGTGAATCATCATGGATAAGTTCAACAAGTGGAGTAAGATTTTTTTCCACGATATTTGCTGGTTCAATTTTTCCATTTGCAACTTTTTGTAAATTTTGCAATGCTGGTAGATCTTTTATGAAATCAATTTCAATATTATAGCCATCATTAAGTGCAGTTTTATAGTTTGTTGAACCATTTATAAAACCAAGCTCCATAAGCTGCATATAGCACTCACCTTCATCTTTTCCGGTCATTTCAGCATATTTTGCTACAAATTTTGCAATATTTTCAGGAATTTCAAGTTCAAAAGATATTTTCTTTTTCATAGTTTTTTACCTCTACAAAAATTATATCATTTATCTTAATAAAATGCAATATTATTAAATTGATTAAACTTTGTAAATATAAATCTATTAATTTTGTTTAGTTGTTGACAAAAATGTAAAAGAGTTCTATAATAAAAATATCTTATGGGAGTAATTATGAGATTTAACGACAATGACAATAATGATAATTTGAAAAATGCATAAATATTTATGGGTTGTTGTTGTCATATAAATTTTAAAGGTTAAAACTTTTTGGCAAAGCCCAAAAAGTTTTTTTAATTTAAGGAGGAAATTATGAAAATAAGCGAGATAAAACCAGGCAAAGTTGAATTTCAAGGTTGGATTGAAAATTTGCGCGATAAGAAGAGTATTCAATTTATTGTTATTCGTGACCTTTCTGGTAAAGTGCAGGTTACTGTTGTAAAAGATGAATTGCCACAAATTGCAGAGATTTTTTCAAACGCAACATTGGAAAGCACTGTAAAAATTACAGGTACTGCAGTTGCAAATGAGTATGTAAAACTTGGTGGCATAGAAGTTGTGCCAGAATCTGTGGAAATAACAAGTCGCGCAGAAGCATTGCCTATTGCAGAGGACAGTTCTATTGATCAAAGAATTGACTTCCGTTGGATTGACCTTCGCAGTGAAAAAAATACTCTTATGTTTAAAGTCCAAACATGTTTTGTAAATGCACTTCGTGAATTTCTTGTTAAAAGAAATTTCATAGAAATTCATACTCCAAAACTTATTGGAACTGCAAGTGAAAGTGGAAGTGATGTTTTTGAGGTTAAATACTTTGATGGCAAAGCTTATCTTGCACAAAGTCCACAATTTTACAAACAGATGGCAATGGCTGCCGGATTTGAAAGAATTTTTGAGTGTGGACCGGTGTTTAGGGCGGAAAAATCGCACACAAAAAAGCATTCAACTGAATTTACAGGCTTTGACCTTGAATTTTCATTTATCAACTCTTATGAAGATGTTATGGCCCTGGAAGAAGAGTTATTAACATATATGCTTGAG
>CAKJZE010000038.1 GCA_918285425.1 Clostridiales bacterium | reverse complement strand
CCATAAGATCCATACAAAAGTGAGTAAGTATCATTATTTTTATTAAGCACGTTCATTCGTACGGTGTATTCATAGTCAATGGTTTTTGTCAGTTGTTTGTCCATGGCATTAAGATATTCAACATATTCATTTGTTATATTGTTTTTTATGATTGGGACATATCCTTTGCTGTTGTATGGATAGACAACACTTATATCGCTTGGATAGGCTGTCATATCAGTTTCTGTGTTGTATTGCTTGGCAATTTCTTTTGGATCAAGTTGCGGTGCATTTTCCATAATATATATTGCAGATGATGCAAGTGCTTCATCTTGCATGCGGTTGACATAGGCTGTCATGCCAGTGCTGATTGCCACTATTAAAGAGATTGCAAAAATCCCAATACTTCCTGCTATACTTGTGATAATTGTTCGTCCTTTTTTTGACAGAAGAGTTCTTGCAGAAAGGTTAAACGCAGTAAGTAAATTCATTTTTGACTTTTTCTTTTTTGATTTTGGCGTTGCCTTTTCAGCCTTTTTTGCATCTTTTTCTTTGGCTTGATCCAATTTTATCTCATCATCAGAATATGGGCTGCTGTCATTTGTGATCAAGCCATCTGCTATCTTAATAATACGGTCAGAGTAAGTGTCGGCAAGCTCGCTGTTGTGGGTGACCATGATGACAAGTTTATCTTTGGAAATTTCTTTAAGTATCTCCATAACTTGCACACCAGTTTCACTGTCAAGAGCACCAGTAGGTTCATCTGCAAGGATAATGTCAGGATTGCCAACAATAGCGCGTGCAATTGCCACACGTTGCATTTGTCCACCTGAAAGTTGGTTTGGTCTTTTCTTGATTTCTTTTCCTAGTCCAACTTTTATAAGAGCTTCTTTTGCAAGACGTGTACGTTCTTTATTTTTAATTCCTGCAAGTGTAAGTCCCATGGCAACATTGCTTAAAATATTGATGTGGGGAATAAGGTTATAGCTTTGAAAGACAAAGCCTACTGATTTGTTGCGGTAATCATCCCAATCACGATCTTTAAACGATTTTGTACTTTTACTATTTATAATAAGGTCGCCAGAAGTATAGTGATCAAGTCCACCAATAATGTTGAGAAGAGTTGTTTTCCCGCAACCAGATGGTCCAAGAATGGACACAAACTCGCTTTTTCTGAAGTTAATAGAAACACCTTTAAGTGCATTGACACTTAAATCTTTTCCCATAGTATAAATTTTTGTTATATTTTGTAATTGAAGCATATGTTTACTCCTGTATATAAACATACATAGTATAGCATATGTTGTAAAGTAAATAAAGTGTTCATTATGATTTATTGAATAAATTATTGTCAATTGTTTACAAACTGTAAAATTATGTGTATAATAAAAACATAATTGCTGGTGTGGCTCAGGGGTAGAGCAACTGATTCGTAATCAGTGGGTCGGCGGTCCGATTCCGCCCACCAGCTCCAAAACATTTATGCGGATGTAATTCAATGGTAGAATTCCAGCTTCCCAAGCTGGCTGCGCGGGTCCGATTCCCGTCATCCGCTCCATAAGCAAAATTTGGGAAAATAAAATTTATATAATTAAAAAATAATAAAAAGGGGTAAAAAATATGGCATATGACAAAATAAATAATGATGGGCAACCTTATTTACTTGAATTGAATGATGGGGAGTTTCAGAATAACAAAGAAAGGTTAGCAAAAGAATTTTCAGAGGGTTGTGAAAGTTTGGAAAAACTTCTACTTTTGCTTTGGGATAATAACATTGCAACTATTGCTTGTTGCAAAGCTCATACCGATAGGATTGATTCTGATGGATTGAAAAAAAGTGCTAATGCATATATTTGTTTTCTGGTTGATGATATTGTTCCGGAATTTTGGATGAGAGTTGCATATCCACTTAAAAGGCAATATAAAAATGACATTAAGTTAGATAATTCATTACTTGATCCAGGTTCTAACTTTAAACATACATTTAACATAACATCTCTAAAAACTTTTGATGACGAAAAAGAAAATAATAAATATTCAGAGCAACTCTTTGGTGATTTATTAAAATATTTTCAAGATGCAATGAAGGTATATGACTATAAAATTCCAAGAAAAGAAGAAACATATAAAAATCAATTGATAAATCTTCATGATGCGATAAGTTATATTCAGGAATTTGATGGCTATGATAAATATATATTTGAAAATGATGTTAAAGCTATGGATAGATATGAATATTCACTTAATAGAAATCTAGAAAAATAAGAAGAGTAAATTTAAATAGCACCATTACTAAAAGTGGTGCTATTTTTTGTTTATTTATGTTTAAGCGTTTATTATTGTTATCCCAAGGTTAAGATACATTGCATATAAAAGCCACAAAGTATAAATAGTGAAGATAATTCCACTGACAATGTGTTCTTTATAAAAGCGATAGGTGACAATAATTGCACTGATCACCACAAGGGCAAGCCAGATACAAGAGAAGATAAGAAGGTCAAGACGGAAATAAAAGAGTGTCCATAAAATGTTAAAGAACAGATGCACTGAATATATTATGATGTTGATAAGTCTTGTTTTTTTGTCTTTAATTGTCACATATGAAAGGAACATTGCAACGCCAATTGCTATGTAAAATATTGACCAGGCAACAGGGAATACCCACTCTGGTGGATAGGCAGGTGGTGGAATATAAGCGTCATTCATCTTGCCACCAAGCAGCGTTGCGACAATGCCAACAAGAATTGTTCCACCAATGATGCAAAGAGCGGCTATCCAGTTGACTTTATTATCATGATTTTTAGGTGTAGGTTTATAATATTCATGACTTTCTTGCTCTCTATAGTTTTCTTGTTTTGGTGGCAAAGGTTGAGTGTTTGTTGTTGTGTGAGAAGTCGTATGATTTGTTGTTTGATGCGAAACATTTGATTGATTATAGCTATGATTTCCAGCTTGTGCACGAACGTGTTGTCTGTTTTTGTTTGAGTTATAATTTGTTTGTCTTAATTTGTTATTTTTGTTTTGAGCCATATTTACCTCACTTTGATATATAACAATTTTTTCCAAAGATTTTTAAAATATACAAAATAAAATGCAGAATATAAAAAACTGCATTTTACTGTGTTATATTATAAAAAGTGTGTAATTTTCGCAAAAACTAGTCAAATTCTTCCAAATTGTCGCGATTAAATAAATTGTCAAGTGCTGTCTTAACATCTGTTTTATGCTCAATCAAATCGCTGACATTTTGTGTTATTGGCATTTCAATGCCGTATTTAGCTGCCATCTTTAAAAGTGCATTTGCGGTTTGTACACCTTCTGCAAGTTTGTCAAAATATTCACCTTTCACAAACAATTCTCCGAATTTTCTGTTGTGTGAGTGAGGGGAAAACAGTGTTGCCTCATAGTCGCCCAAGTGGCAAAGGCCATAAGCAGAAAGCTCATTTCCGCCAGCGGCTTTAATCAGTCTTGCAATCTCTCTTGTACCACGAGCCATCAGGGCACCTTTAACGCTTGTCATGTTAAGGCCATCAAGCATGCCGGCGGCGATTCCCATAACATTTTTTGCAGCAGCACCAATTTCTGTTCCAATCATGTCTTTACCTTGATAGTATCGTATAAGTTCACTTCTTAAATCTTGAACAAGATGTTTGCTTAACTCTGGATTATAACTGTCCACAATCATCATTGATGGGATACCTTTTGTGAAGTCTTGAATATGTCCAGGGCCAACCCAAGTTGCAATTTGGTTTTTGTCAATTCCAAATTCTTGCAAAACTTCTGAAAGTCTTTCGCCAGTTGTTTCTTCAATTCCTTTCATACAAATAATATAGTTTTTCTTGTCATAGTCCTTGATTTTTTGGACGCTTTCCATAAAGCCACGCAGGTTTTGTGAGCTGATTGAAATGATGATGTTATCATTTGCAGTCACAGCCTCTTCCAAATTTGTTGTAAGGTGTATTGATTCTGGAAGTTCTACATAGTTATTTTTTCTTGTTGCAAAGAAGTTTACAACATAAGGGTCGGTAGGAATACCGAACATAGTAACTTTATGTCCAGTTTTGTCAAGATACCAACCAATAAAGCTGCCCCAACGTCCACAGCCAAGCAATGTATAATTATCTTTCATATATTTCTCTCCTTACGAATATTTTAACACTTTAAAATAATAATGTAAAACATTTAGCGGAATTGTTTTTGCAATTGACAATACTTAACGAGATGTTGTATATTATTAAAGCAAATATATATAATAAGGATATAAAATATGATACAAGTAAATAATGTAAGACTGCAATTTGGTGGCAGAGTACTGTTTGATGAAGTTAACCTTAAATTCACAAAGGGGAATTGCTATGGCATTATTGGTGCAAATGGCTCAGGTAAGTCAACTTTCTTAAAGCTTATCTCTGGTGAGATTGAGCCATCTTCTGGTGAAATTATAATTGATAAGGGTGAGCGTATGAGTATTTTGGCTCAAAACCAAAATGCCTATGACAATTATACAGTGCTTGACACTGTTATGATGGGACATGAAAAACTTATGCAAATTGCCAAAGAGAAAGACGCGCTTTATGCTAAACCTGATTTTAGTGATGAAGATGGACTCCGTGCTGCTGATCTTGAAAACGAGTTTATGGAACTTGGTGGATACGAGGCAGAGGGTGAGGCTGAAAGTTTGCTTCAAGACCTTGGCATTTCTTCAGACTATTTTGCTGTGCTTATGCGAGATATGGAGCCAAAGGCAAAAGTTAAAGTGTTGTTGGCAAAAGCTCTTTTCATGAACCCAGACATACTTATTTTGGACGAGCCAACCAATAACCTTGATGCAAAAACTGTAAACTGGCTGGAAAATTTCTTGTTGAATTTTGAAAATATGGTTATTGTTGTTTCGCATAACAGGTATTTTCTAAATAAAATTTGCACACATATTTGTGATGTGGATTTTGGTAAGATAAATATGTATATTGGTAACTATGATTTCTGGTACGAAACTTCACAGCTGCTTGCAAAGCAAGCGAAAGAGCAGAATAAAAAGGCAGAGCAACGTGCAAAAGAGCTTAAAGACTTCATTGCAAGATTTGCAGCAAATGCTTCAAAAAGTAAGCAGGCAACAAGTCGTAAAAAAGAACTTGAGCGTTTGGAATTTGTGGATATAAAGCCATCGTCAAGAAAGTATCCTTATATTGATTTTCGTCCAGCAAGAGAGATTGGAAATGAAGTGTTGACGGTTGATAAGTTGACTAAAAAGGGGTTCTTTGAAAACATTTCATTTACAGTTAACAAAAATGATAAAATTGCGTTCCTTTGCGACAAAGCCAATGTTATCACAATGCTATTTAAAATTTTGGTGGGTGAAGAACAACCAGATAGTGGAGTTGTTCGTTGGGGGGCTACAACAAGCGTATCATATTTGCCAGAGAACAACGAATCGTATTTTGCAAATTGTGACTTAAGTTTAGTGGATTGGCTTGCACAATACTCTACTGAAAAAGATGAAACGTTTGTAAGAAGTTGGCTTGGAAGAATGCTGTTTACTGGTGAAGAGGGTATGAAGAAAGCAAAAGTTATTTCGGGTGGAGAGAAAGTAAGATGTATGCTTGCCCGTGCAATGCTTAAAGCTGGAAATGTGCTTATATTGGACGAACCAACCAACCATCTTGACCTTGAAAGCATAACTGCACTTAACAAGGGTATGATAAATTACCGTTCACCAATGTTGTTCACATCTCAAGACCATGAGATTTTGCAAACCGTTGCAAATCGTATCATTGTTTTGGAAGATGGCAAAAAGGCATTTGATAAGGAAACAACTTACAACGAATATCTTGGAATTGATTAAAAAAACAAATAAAAAAATACCAAACTATCTGTTTGGTATTTTTTTTGGTGCCTCAGGGCGGAATCGAACCGCCGACACAGGGATTTTCAGTCCCTTGCTCTACCGACTGAGCTACCGAGGCGTTGGTGGGAAGTGGTGGATTCGAACCACCGAAGACGTAGTCGACGGATTTACAGTCCGTTGCATTTGGCCGCTCTGCAAACTTCCCAT
>CAKJZE010000037.1 GCA_918285425.1 Clostridiales bacterium | reverse complement strand
TTGGAAGAGAAGAAAGGAACATTTGAATCTTATGAACTTTGTCTTCCAACAGAAGAAAAGATTGCGCTCCCATGTGGGACAAGTGCAATATTTATTGGAGAAAAATAATGGAAATTTTGTATGAAGATAATCATATTATTGTTGTGAGCAAACCACAGGGGGTTCCAAGTCAGCCAGATGAAACAGGCGATTTGGATATGCTTTCAATGGTTAAAAATTATATAAAGGAAAAATATAACAAACCAGGCGAGGCGTTTGTTGGACTTGTTCACAGGCTTGACAGACCAACTGGTGGAGTTATGGTTTTTGCAAAGACAAGCAAGGCTGCCGAAAGATTGTCTGAACAGTTCCGTGATCACGTTGCTGAAAAAACCTATTTAACAATAGTTAAAAATCCACTTAAACTTAAGCAGACAAAACTGATTAATTATCTTTTAAAAGATGAGAAAAATAACAAAGTTTCTGTTGTGCCAATGAGTACATCTGGGGCCAAAAAGGCAGAACTTGACTATGTCACTTTGGCAGAAGCAGATGGATTAAGTTTGCTGAAAATAAAGCTTTACAGTGGACGTGGGCATCAAATCCGTGTTCAGCTTGCCACAATAGGCAACCCTATTTATGGCGATCAAAAATATGGCGGGGAAGAGATGCCGAAGGCAAACTTAAATCTTTTTGCAGTAGAGCTGAAATTTTATCACCCTACCACTAAAGAGCTTATGGTATTCCGTGCATATCCACCTGAAGATCAAAAATGTTGGAACTTATTTAATCTTGAAAAGTTTTTAACTTTAAAATAAAAAAAGAGTTATCTGGCCGATAACTCTTTTATTTTTCTATTTCAGTGTTCTTGCAAGGATTTCTTCATACTTTTTAATTACTTTTTGTTTGTCAACAGTAAGCATAAGTGATATGTTGCTGTTTGGGTTTATTGTAAAAACTGTTTGGCCAATCTTTTCATCTTTATGATTGGTGTTGATTGTCATGTTTACGTTTGTTCGTGTGAAATACTCTTCACCTGGCATAATTGTGAGTAGTGCACAAGTATCATGCAGTGCATATTGACCAGGCTTTAGTATTGCATCTTTATAACCTGTGCAAAGGTCATAGACGAATTTTCCAACTTTACCAAACTTGCCAAACTTTTCACGTTGTGCTTCGTCAAAGTAACAAGTTGTACCGGTTTCCTTTGTCGTTACAACAAGTGGAACGTCTTTATGCATTTTGAGTACTGTTTCAACTGCATCTGGATCACAATAAGCATTGAAACTTGAATATGGCGTGATGCTGCCCTTGCCATCCATACTGCCAACCATAAGCACAATCTTTTTTATCTTTGATATAACTTTTGGATATTTTTTAAACAACGTTGCAACGTTTGTGACTGGACCAACGCTGACAATAACGATTTCGCCAGGATACTTTAATATGGTGTCGCGCATTGCTTCTGCTGCACCATATTTAAATTTGTTTGCTGGAGTTTTTGTAACATCATGTGCTTGTATTTTTGTGCCAAGACCAGTTCTGCCATGAACATCAAATGCATCATGGAGCGGTGTGTTTGGTGCACTTGCTGCACCAAAATAAATTGGATAATCATTTTTTGCAAAGTTTTGCACAACAAAGCAAGCATTTTGAGTTGCCTGTTTAAGGCCAACATTTCCAAACGTTGTTGTTATAAGTTTAATGTCAATTTTAGGCTCATTAAATGCCAAAAGAAGTGCCATGGTATCATCTACACCTGGGTCAAGGTCAAAAATTATTTTTTCTTGTTCCATAAGTTCAGCCTCCACTTTATATTATGAATATAATACCACACAATAAGCACCAAATAAAGCAAATTTAGAAAAATAAACTTTTTTTGCAAAAAATTGTAAAAAAATATTGCTGACTATTGCAAAAACAGGGAAAATGTGATAATATATAATTATCTAAAGAGGACTGCAATTATATTACTCTTTAAAAGGTGGTAAAATATGGCTACTCAATTTTTAAAAGAAGGTTATAATTACGTTGAACTTCACAACTATGTAAAAGTTGTTCGTGATTTATGTAATAGTGGTGAAATCTATGATAAATTAAAAAGAGATAATCCAGAAAGTCTTGCAAAACTTGATGAAATGAAAAAATCAGGTGCTGGTATTTCTTGGAAGGAAATTCATAACATCATAAAGGCAAATTCAGCATATCTTGGATTTGGCAAAAGCATAGATGATGACCAACTTACTCAAATGCGTTCTGCAGCAATGAGTATTGAACCTGGAAAAGATATCCCTTCATTTAATGCAATAACAGAAAAGAGAAAGGAATATGACCAAAAGCTTGTCAATGATATTGAAACTTCAAAAGAAGATTTTGCTAAACAGAACGAGTCTTTTGAGGCTGCAAAAAAGGAGAAAAATAAGAAAAGAGGATCAAGAATTGGTCGCTTTTTTGGTGTGATTGGGTCCGTTGCATTGACGGTTGGATTCTTCGGCCTTATGGCTTCAAGTGTACTTGTCTTGGGGGCTGTTGCCGCAGGTGGAACTATGGGTGCTGCAGGTTGGGCTGCCGCTACAATACTTGGTGTTGGTGCTATTGACTTTTTCTCTGGCAGACATCTTGTTGGGTTGCTTGGCAAGTTGGTTGGACATGCTGGTAAAAAATATAGACAAGCCAAAGCAAATCATATTGATGCAAAACAAACATACAAAAAGCAAAAGGCAGCCAGAAAGGCAGCTGAAAGAAGTAAAGATCACTTGGAAGAAACGCGTGCACTTGACATTAACCACGAAAGATTGGATGCCACAAGCTATAGACATCTTGATTCAACATATGATGTGCATGCCGCAACTCCAGAGAGAACTGCAGAAGCTGCACCTGTAAGATCTGATGATGTTATAAGATCCTTTGGTGATGACAGCGAGAAAGAAATTAAATATCGTGAAGATAGAGAAAAAAGAGAAAGAGAGGCTGCCGCTGCTGATGAACATGCTGAGGAAGAACAATCAGAAGAGAAACCAGCAGAAGAGAAACCTGTAGAAGAGAAACCTGAATCTCCTGCAAAAGAAGATGAAGAAGAAAGAGTATCAGATGACGAAGCAGCAGCTATGGTTGATGAATTACTTGGGAAACGCGATGGTGCAACTGAGACAAAAGAAGAAGGAAAGGGTGACGACAAACCTAAACCAAAGGTAGAACATGTTACAGCTGATGAAATAGCAAAAGAAGAAGAGAAGACAACATCTGATGAAGCTGATAAAGTTGAACCAAAGAAAGAAGATTCAGCTGCTAAAAAGCCTGAAAAGAAGGAAATAAATAAAAAAGATAAAGAGGTTAAAAAGCCGGTTGACCCTGCAGTTGCAAATGATGTGGATTATGAGTTGTTCGCTGAAGGTTATATTAAGCTTAATGATAAAATCCCACTGAAAAAATCTAGAGTAAGACCTGGTAAGGGAAGATCAACACAATTTAATTTAACCAACATTAAAGAAGCTACTGGAATGACAGATGAAAATTTAATTCGTAGCTATTTGCAAAAAGCAGAAAAAGAAGGGCTGATTGATAGCAAAGGCAATGTTAAAAAAGATGAAGATAATGGCCCTGAACTTGGTGAGTAATAAGAAACAACTAAAAATAAGTAACCGAAAGTTTCTTGAAATGAATACAAAAATTTGGTAGGTAATTATGAATAATCTAGATGATTTATACGAAAAAGTTTATGAAAAAACACAAACAAGTGCAAGTGAAGACGAAGTAAGATCTTTTATGTTTATGGAAATAAACAGAGAACTTATGGCTCGTGGTGTGTCATATGATCAATTTATAAAAGGTTACAGATCTTGGACAAATAGACGTGTTAATAAAAAAGATGTTTCAGTTGAGGAGTCTGTTAAAGCTCAATCATTTTTGCAAGAGCAAGATGATAAAAAGGTCAAAGGTGTTTTAAATGAGGTAATTTACAGACTTAACAGAAGATTGGGGGAAAGTCCTGAAGTTAAATATCAAATAGGTGGCATTTTAAATTATGGGCCATATAAAGATCATAACGAATCTGCCAAGGCATACATAAGCAATGTTATTGAAAAAATTAAAATATTGAAAAAGGCATTGCCTACTGCTGATGAGGTTATGGGTGTGCTTGGTAATCAGTATCCTTGTTTAAGGGACTATGAAGATGATACTGCGTATCACATGGTTGTTGATTTAAGTGATTTACAACGTTATGGCAAAAGTAAAACTATGCCAGAGTTCTTTTACGTTATGGATACACCAACTGGGCCAATTTACTTTCACCCAGATGATATTGCAATTAAAAAGGAAGGAACAGCAGATCAAGAATCTGATGTAAGCGAGAAAACAACTGAAAAACAAGAGATAAAGTAAAGCAGTTACAATGTGTAATATTTAAAAGTTTACTTTAAATTTGATAAGGGAAAATAATGGAAGAGCAAGAAATAAAGAAAAATTTTAGGAAACATCTTGTAAGGTTGGTTGCTATTGATGACTGGATAGATATTTATACAGACAAGCTTTTTAATGTTGAAAATGAGCTTGCAAATCTTGATTTAAAGAAAGATGAAGCAAATTTAAAAACCAGACTATCATTGGCTAAACAAATTCAGGCATTGCAACATATATCTGATATTCTTTGTGTTAAGATACATAACTTAAGGAAAGAGAAAACAGAGGTGCAAGACGCTATTCATGAATTGTCGCCAAATGGGATTATGGACGATGGCTATTATTCAGAAGCAAAACTTGTTGATGATGAAATTGCAGAAGCTGATGTATACAAGCAAGGGAAAATAAGTGAAAAGTCTGCAAAAATTAAATATTCCGAAGAAGACATAAAAGCGTTCAAGTTTATTTATCCAGATAAAGACCTTCATGAGTTAAGCGAGGAATTAAACATTGAGGAAGATGAAATTGTAAAATTTTCTAAAGAGTATGTGGCGTACGCAAAAGCGCATTCAAATTTCAAACATAATTCAGAAGAAGATGTTGAGAAAAATTGTAAATTGTAATAAAAAAATAGGAGAAATCCTATTTTTTATTTGTAAATTTTGAAAATGCTTTTTAAAACAAAAATTATATGATAATATTTAAAAGAGGTTTATTTAAATGGAAATAAAAGAAGAACTTAAAGAACTTTCAAGCAAGCTTAATGATGCTTGCCACTGTCTTTGATGTTGAAAAGTTAAAAAATGAAAAAAAAGAAATAGAGGAAAGGTTGACCAAAGAAGAGGTCTATACTTCTTTGGATCTTTCCATATCTTTAAGCAAACGTAATCTTGCTCTGCAAAAGGTTTTAGAAGAGGTCCAAGATGCAACAAATTTGTATGACACAATAAATGAACTTTATGACCTTTATGATGGGCAAATTCCTGAAGAAGATGTAAAAAGTTTTAATCAATCTTTGCAAGAACTTAAAAATAAGGTGAACAAACTTTATGTTGAAAGTTTATACAGCGGTGATACTGACAATAACGATGCCATCGTGGAAATTCACTCGGGTGCTGGTGGCGAAGAGGCGCAGGATTGGGCGTCTATGCTCGAACGCATGTATCTTGGTTTTGCGAAAGATCAAGATTTTACTGTAAAAGAGATATATAAAAACGCTGGTGACGGTGCTGGATTTAAAAGTGCGGGCTATGTTTTTTCTGGTACGCATGCCTATGGCAAATTTAAAAACGAGCGTGGCGTGCACCGTCTTGTTCGTATTTCACCTTTTGATGCAAACAAGCGCAGGCATACATCTTTTGCAAGTGTGGAGGTTTCACCTGTTGTTGAAGAAAAAGACGTGAATATAAATCCGGCAGAGCTTAAGATTGATACATTCAGAAGCGGCGGTGCTGGCGGACAAAACGTAAACAAGGTGGAAACGGCTATACGTATCACTCACATACCAACCGGTATTATTGTTCAGTGCCAAAATGAACGAAGTCAATTGCAGAATAAAGAGATGGCGATGCAGATGATGCTGGCGCGTCTGAAAGCTTTGGAAGAGGAGCAAAAAGAGAAAGAAAAACAGGCAAAACTTGGAACTCAACAGAAAAACGAGTGGGGAAGCCAAATTCGAAGTTATGTGCTTTATCCTTATAAAATGATAAAGGATTTAAGAACTGGAGCTGAAACGTCAGATGTTGATAAATTTCTTACGGGAGACATTGAAGAGTTTATTGTTGCCAACTTGATTAAAACAAATAGTGAAAACAATAAATAATACGAAATTTATCGTAAATAAAAATAAAGAACGGATAAAAATATGAAAAAGAAAGATATTTTGATACTTGGTATAGAGTCCTCTTGTGACGAAACAAGTATAAGTGTGGTAAAAAATGGAAGAGAAGTACTTTCAAACATAATCTCAAGCCAAATTGACATTCATAAACTTTATGGCGGCGTTGTGCCAGAGATTGCTTCACGTAATCATGTTATAAACATTGACACTGTGCTTGATGAGGCATTGAAAGCCTCTGGTGTGACTCTTGATGACATTGATGCAATAGCTGTGACCTATGGTGCAGGCCTTTTGGGTGCACTGATTGTGGGTGTCAACTTTGCAAAAGCGCTTGCCTATGCAAATAACAAACCACTTATTGCTGTCAATCATATAGAGGGACATATCTCGGCAAACTATATTGCACATCATGACCTGAAACCGCCTTTTGCTTGTCTTATTGTTAGTGGGGGACATACTGCACTTTGCAAAATGGAAACTTTTACAAACAGGTCACTTATTGGCACAACAACAGATGATGCCATTGGTGAGTGCTTTGATAAAGTTGCGCGTGAGTGCGGGCTGGAGTATCCTGGTGGGCCAAACGTGCAACGCATGGCAGAAAAGGGACAAAAAACTATCAACTTTGTTGTAAAGCCACACGAGAAACTTAAAGATTTTAATTTCAGTTACAGCGGGCTTAAGACGGCGGTTATCAACTATCTTCACAACAAGCGTCAAAAAGGTGAAGAAGTTAATATTGCTGATGTTTGCCACTCTTTCCAAGAGGAAGCAGTTGGACAAGTGGTTTATAAAAGCATAGAAGCTTGCAAAAAATATCATCTTAAAACACTTGTGCTTGCAGGGGGTGTAAGTGCAAACAAACGACTTCGCGAAGCTATGACGGATGCTGGAAAAGAAAATGGCATTGACGTGTTTTATCCAGACATCACCCTTTGCACAGATAATGCTGCAATGATTGCATCCGCAGGCTATTACTGTTTTATGGAAAACAAAAACATTGCCGATCCACTTACTCTTGCCCCAAGCGCAACAGTGAAGTTGTAAATTGACAAATATTTAAAAATGTTGTATAATATAATTAATAAAATGTGCAAAAATACTATGGAGGAATAGTTAAGTGAAAATAAGAGATGGCGGGCTTGTAATCGCAGAAAACGAAGATATAAAAGATGGTGTACTTGTTATTCCTGATGGTGTAACCAGTATTGGTTCTTTTGCTTTTGTTGGTTGCAGTGATCTTAAAAATTTAATTATTCCAAACAGTGTTGAAAGTTATTCTCTTGGTGCATTTGACCCTTGCAGAAATGTTACCAAAGTGTCAACACCTGCATGGTTGATAAATCCTATTAAAACACATACAAATTTGAAAGAGGTTACTATAACTTCAGGTGATATTACCAGTGAGTTGTTTTATGGATGGAAAAATTTAAAAAAAGTTTCAATTTCAGAAGGTGTAAATAGTATTGGACCTTATGCATTTCGTTTATGTCAAGAATTAAAAGAAATAACAATTCCAAATAGTGTTGTAAGCATCAGGGATCAAGCTTTTGCAGATTGTTTATCTTTGGAATCAGTCACTTTAGGAAAGGGTATAAAACTTATAGATTATTACACTTTTAAAGGCTGCTTTAATTTAAAAACAATTAAAGTTCCTTATAGCATTGAAATTGGTTTGCAGTTTACACCTAAAAAAATAAAATTTACACCTGCTGGCATGGAATTTAGCAAAGATGAAACGCTTTCTGGTGAATATGTTTATGATGCGACAGAAGAAATGATTGATAATGCATATGGCAGCAGAAATTATGGAAAAAATTTTTATCAACTTAACAAGTGGAAAAAAGAAGGAGAGACAAGATTTATTCCACCAGAATATGTAATAAAAACATTTCCACACGAACAGATGGCAATGTTCTATCATCAAAATAATAACCAAAGATGGGGGAAACTTATTAAGGCGCTTGGACTTGATACACTTGAAGATCAGTCGGAGAAAAATAACAGTTTGACAGATCTTATGAAGATATACTATGCAATAGGTGGATTTTCAGACAATCAAGGCGAAAGCGAACTGGCGTTTGATTACATACTGAAATATGTTTCAGCGAAACAAAATGAAAATACAACACCAAGTCAGATCGGTGCAAATATACACTCACGATTTGGAGGACTTATACTTGGTGGTGAGCCTTTTAATAAAGATTTCGCGTATTTCTTTATGAAATATTATAAAGACAATCCTGACTTTATGGTGTTCAGAATTAAAGATGAAAACGGTGAATTGTTATACCCACAAGATTATTTGTGTGCTGCACATAATGCATTTTCAGGAATCCAAAAAGCATATCCAAACAGGGTTATAAATGGAAATACAGAAAATCAACTTTTGAGTCCAAGATTTGTCGCAGAGCATTGTTCAATTGTCAAATATGAAGATATTGAGCCTGGTAATGATCAGCTGGCATATCTGCTTGGAAGAAAAAGTTACAGTCAGGAGACTTTTGACAAAGCTCAAAATGCACTTGCCAAAGCAAGAGAAATTAAACAAACAGGTAAGTATGCACTGAAACCAGTTAAAGTAAAGGAAAGAAAGCTCATAGCAAGAGTTTTGGATAAAGATGATGAATATGGTTTTGTGATAGGGGATGAGACAAACTGTTGTCAGAAGTTTAATGACGCCGCAGAAAGTTGTGTTATTGATGGCTTCACAAGTGAGAATGCAGGATTTACAGTCATAGAGCAAGATCTTGGTGATGGAGAAAGACGACTTTTGGCGCAGGCATTCACATGGTATGACCCAAAAACAAAAACACTTTGTTATGATAACTTTGAGATACCAAAAAATGTGCTTGCAGAGATGAGAAAAGATGGTGCGGAAATCACTAAAGATGGTTTGTTAAAGGTAATAGAAAGTATAGCAGTTAAGACAGTTACACAGATGCAAGCAAATGGATACGAAGTAAAGCAAGTGACAACAGGTGTTGGATACAATGATATTGGTAAAGAATTTGAAAATCACTATGGACATGCAAAGGATACGAATGCAAGAAATCCAAATGGCAGAGTATATACAGATGCAGAGAAACAATATGTCATTATGGACTATGACAGAATAACGGGAGAGCTTGGAGAAAGGATACAAGCAGAAGTTGCGGAAGCTGAAAAGATAATGAAAGAATTTAAATCATCTTCAGAAGACAAGAAGGAATAGGTAAGGTGATGGAATGGAAAGAACAATGAATGAAATAATAAAAGAGTATGAGGAAAATATTAAAGAAGTAAAAGCGAAGTTTAAAGAACTTGAAGCAGAGAAGAAACAACTTATAGAACAATATAAGACAGAAAAAGATGAATCTAAAATTTCAAATCTTAAGCTTCTTATGCAAAAAAGTGAAGTTAAGTATAAACAGCTCTATGCAGTGATTAAAGAAATGAATAATAAGTTAAAAAAGAAAACAATAATATAATTTATTAGTAGCAAATCAATGCATTATAAATTACTTTGCATTGATTTGTTTTATTCTTGAAATGTTGTGACAAAAAATTATATATAAATATTTCGCAAAAAAGTTGAAATCACGCTTGACAACAACTTGGCCGTGTGTTATTATATATTCACACACCTGGTACAAGGGTGTAATTTTTTAGGAGAAAATTTTTTATGAGAACCAAAATTACTCTTGAATGCACAGAATGCAAACAAAAAAACTATGATAACTATAAGAATAAAAAGAACGATCCAGACAGAATTCAATTAACTAAATATTGCAGATTCTGCGGAAAGCATACAGTTCATAAAGAAGCTAAATAGTTAAGGGGGACTTTATTTATGGCAAAAGCAGAGAAAACTCTTGCAAAAGATAGCATAAAAGCTCAAAAGAAACAGAAGCAGAATAAAAAGGCACAAGCAAATCAAGCCCCTAAAAGAAATAAGGTAAAGGAAACTTTCGGCGAACTCAAGAAAGTAACTTGGCCTTCTTTAAAAAAGACTATGAAACAAACTGGCATGGTCATTTCAGTTGTTGCACTCTTTATGCTTGTGACTCTTGGAATTGACAGCTTGCTTAACTGGATTTTGAAACTGATAAGCAATATTTAAGGTGGTGAAAGTATGAGTGATAGTGATGTTTTAAAAGAAGATCCAAAATGGTATGTGCTTCACACTTATTCAGGCTATGAAAGTATGGTTCAAGAGAATCTTTATAAGACTATTGACCACAACAACCTGCAAGATTTCATTGTTGAAGTTAAGATACCAATGGAAGATGCTATTGAAGAAAAAAATGGCAAGAAAAAAGTTGTTCAAAGAAAGATGTTCCCATGCTATGTGTTTATCAAGATGAGATATACAGATAATTTGTGGCACACAATTGTAAACACTCGAGGAGTTACTGGATTTGTTGGCCCAGCAGGACGTCCACTTCCACTTCCTGATGATGAAGTAAGAAAGATGCAACTTGAAAAAATTGTTATTGACCTTAAAATTGAGGTCGGTAACAAAGTTAAAGTCATTGCTGGCCCACTTGAGGGTTTTGTTGGTGATGTTCTTTCAGTTAACAGTGCAGATCAAAAATGCAAAGTATCTGTTGAGATGTTTGGACGTCAGACACCGGTTGATCTTGACTTTGCCCAAATCGAAGTAATTTAAGGTGTGATAACGGCACACTAAGTGCAGAAACTGCAAAAGTTTTACACACTCATTTATGAATATAAAATCGAGCGTAAAACTTCCTTGTTTCTTTCTTATTGTACCATTCTGACACCTTAAATGAACGAAAAAGTTGACGATATGGCATGTTCGAATTTAAACGAGCCTTGCCTAAATGTCAAACTAAAGTCTTAAATGGGTTCAGAAGAAAGCAAGTTAAGGTTTCATTTATGAATATAAAATCGAGCGTAAAACTTCCTTGTTTCTTTCTTATTGCACCATTCTGACACCTTAAATGGTTTGAAAGAAATAAGACAGAAAAATTAAAAATAATTTTGATTTATTATGTTGAGGCGATAATAGGGTATTGCTGAAACATTTTTAAATATATGTGGCAGAGGTAAATTTTCTATGCCTCACACAGACCACAGAAACACTTAAAGGAGAATTATTATGGCACCTGTTAAAAAAATTAAAGCCGTAGTTAAACTTCAACTTGAAGCTGGTAAGGCAACCGCTGGCCCTCCAGTTGGTTCATCTCTTGGACCTCATGGTATCAATATCCCAGCTTTCGTTAAAGAGTTTAACGACAAAACTGCAGCTCAAGACGGATTTATTATCCCTGTTGAGATGACAATCTATGAAGACCGTTCATTCACTTTCGTTCTTAAAACTCCTCCTGCAGCAGTTTTAATTAAGAAAGCTATTGGAATTGAAGCGGCAAGTGGAAAACCAAACAAAGAAAAAGTCGGAAAAATCACAAAAGAACAAATCCGTAAGATCGCAGAGCAAAAAATGCCTGACCTTAACGCTGCAAGCATTGAGGCCGCTGAAAGCATGATCGCTGGAACTGCAAGATCTATGGGCGTTGTTGTGGTTGACTAAAGGAGGGCGAAGCTATGAAACATGGTAAAAATTATAATGCTTCTGCTTCAAAAATTGAGGCTCAAAAGCAATATGATGTAAACGAAGGTCTTGCCCTTGCTGTTGAAACTGCAACTGCAAAATTTGATGAATCTATTGAAATTCACGTTAAGCTTGGCGTTGACCCTAAGAACGCTGACCAACAGGTAAGAGGTTCAATAGTTCTTCCAAATGGAACTGGTAAGTCTAAAAAAGTGCTTGTTATCGCAAAAGGTGACAAGGCTGATATCGCAAAAGCTGAAGGCGCTGACTTCGTTGGTGCTGAAGAGATGGTTGACAAAATCGTTAAAGAAGGTTGGCTTGACTTTGATGCCTGCGTAACAACACCTGACATGATGGGTATTGTTGGTAGGGCTGCAAGAGTTCTTGGACCTCGTGGTCTTATGCCTAACCCAAAGAGTGGTACAGTTACTCCTGATGTTGCAAAAGCAATTAAGGATATTAAAGCTGGTAAAGTTGAGTACCGTCTTGACAAATTTGGTATCATTCACTGCGTTATCGGTAAAAAGAGCTTTGGAGCAGAAAAACTCCAAGAAAACTTTGACGTTCTGCTTGACGCAATCGTTAAAGCAAAGCCACAATCTGCGAAGGGACAATATATAAAGAGTATAGTTGTTGCTTCAACTATGGGCCCTGGAATTAAGGTTCGTATTTAGCACAGAACTTTGTTACTAAAAAAATTCCAACACACTCGTTTATTTATATAAAGTCGTGCGTTGGAATTTTTTTGTGCCTTGTTCTGTATCAAAATACGAACCTTAATTCACATTACTTGAATAAAGAAGAAAGCGCAGAAGTGCGTTCTTTAAAAAATCCCCACACACTCATTTATTTATATAAAATCGAGCGTTGGAATTTTTTTGTGCCTCGCTTAAGTATCAAAATACGATCCTTAATTCATGTTATACAAATATGAAAGAAGTAAAGTAGAGTAAGTGCATATGTTTACTGTCAATAATAACTATTTGTAATAAAAAATCCACATGTCACATGTGGATTTTTGTTATATTTCAAGGTTTTGGTAAAGAAATAAGTCGCTGTCAAGAAAATCGCGGATTGTCATTTCAAAGCCATCTGCAATGGCGATCACTGTTTTAAGGTTAACACCCTTTGCTTTGCCTTTCATTATGCTTTTCACAGTTTCGTGCGAAAGGCAGGCTTTATGTTCAAGCTTATATTGTGACATGTTTTTTTCTTTAAGTAATTGCTTTATGCGTAAGGCAACTGCTTGACTTATGTTCATAATTTCTCCTTATGGGTTAATATTCACCTTTAAGTATAAAAGTATACTTTTAAAAATTATGGGTTAAAATTCCCCCAATTCGTTTGACATTTATTTTTTATATTTGTATAATGGGTTAAAAATAACCCCTATGGAGAATAATAGCCAATGAAAAAAGTCACAAAAATCTTATTAAGTATTATAATTCCAATATGTTTTACAGTGTCATTGTCGCTTGGTTTGGTGTTTGGGCTGAAAAAGAATAATGACGTTTCATCGCCATCGCAAGAGCAGGGGGCTGAGCCAGAAGAGATTAATATCCCTGGTGTTTATTATGCTTCCGCGGAAGAGGTGGAGGAAAGTGGAGTTGCAGATGCCAAGCCTCATGAGAAAGGTGGGGCAATTTATGTTGGGAACGGAAGCGTATATAATATGACAGGTGGAACGCTAAAGTCACATAGTGCAACATTTGGTGGAGCAGTGTATGTTGCAACAGGTGGTACATTCACTATGACAGGCGGAATGATTATGCTTAATGAAGCAACGCTTGGTGGGGCAATATACGTTGAAGCAGGTGGAACATTAAATCTTAATGGTGGAGCAATAAGTGGAAATGCAGCAGATGTAGGTGCTGCAATATATATGGCAGACGGTGCAACAGTAAATGTGGGTGAAAACTTTACATTGATGAACAATTATACACAGATTTATGACAGTTATGTTGCATATTATGTTGATGGCAAACTTAAAACAATTGCATCAATAGAGGCAACAAATGGACTTTTTGACGTTGACAACTGTGCGCCACTTGACTATGAGCATTGCAATGGATATTTCACAGATAGTGATTTGATCCATGGTATTGAAACAGGAACAACAATCACTTTGCCAACAGTTCAGTCAGCAGTGTCTGATAAACAATTTTTTAATGTTTATACAAAAATTGCGACACCAGACATATTGACATTTACATATTCAAGTGGTGTATACAATGTCAAACAGAAGAGTACGAGTGAAACAACAGGTGTTGTTGTAATACCACGTCAATATAACAATGGAACAAATGGTCTTGCCAATGTGACGGAAATATATAATGGTTCATATGGCTCAGGAGCATTTTATAACAATACCAATATTACAGCAGTATATTTGCCAAACTCAATAACAAAGATTGGTAATTATGCTTTTTATAAATCAAGTGCAAATGCCACATTAAAGACGGTGACAATTCCAGACAGTGTGACAACCATTAACCAATATGCGTTCTATAAGTGCAGTGGACTTACTGAGATAACAATTCCAGACAGTGTGACAAGTATTGGAGATTGGGCATTCTCTAGCTGCACAGGACTTACTGAGATAACAATTCCAAACAGCGTGACAACCATTAACCACTGTGCGTTCTATAACTGCAGTGGGCTTACTGAAGTTACAATACCAGATAGTGTGACAAGTATTGACTATTCTGCATTCTCTGGTTGCACAGGACTTACAAGCGTCACAATTCCAAACAGTGTGACAAGTATTGGAAATTCTGCATTCTATGGTTGCACAGGACTTACAGAAATAACAATTCCAAACAGTGTAACAAGCATTGGAAGTTTTGTCGATGGTTGCACAAATTTACAATATAACGAATATGATAATGCAAAATACCTTGGTAATAACACAAATTCATATGTTGTGCTTATTAAAGCGAAAGATACTGCAATAAAAACATGCGAGATAAATGAAAACACGAAATTTATATATAATCAAGCTTTATATTATTGTACAGAGCTTACAACCATAACAATTCCCGATAAAGTGATAAACATTGGAACTGATGCATTCTATGGTTGCACTGGACTTACACAATTTATAGTTGATAACAATAACACACAATATGCATCGCAAGATGGCGTATTGTACAACAAAACAAAAACAGTAATAAGAGCAGTGCCAAAAGCTATTAATAATTCAATAACATTGCCAAATACATTGCAACAAATTAGTGATTCTACATTTAAAGATTGCAGTGAACTTACAGGGTTAACTTTTGAAAATAACTCAAAATTAACAAGCATTCCAGCATATGCTTTTCAAAATTGCAGTGCACTTACTGGGACTTTAACAATCCCTGCCAGTGTAACAAGTATTGGAAACCGTGCATTTCAAAATTGCAGTAAACTTACAGGTTTAACTTTTGAAGACAACGCAAAATTGACAAGCATTGCACCATATACTTTTTCTGGTTGCGGATTTACAAATATAACAATCCCTGCCAGTGTAACAAGTATTGGAGAACGTGCGTTTAACTTATGTAGGAACCTTACAAGTTTGATACTTCCAAACAGTGTCAATAGCCTTGGGGATTCAGCATTTAGAAATTGCCTAGAACTTACAGAAGTTACAATTTCATCTGGTTTAACAAGTATTCAAAGTAATGCATTTAAAGATTGTAGTAAACTATCAACAATTATAATAGATTCATCAACAATTGCAGGAATCAATTCAACATCTTCATATTTAGCAAGTTATGCCACAACCGTTTATGTGAAAGACACAATCACAAGTGTTGGAACAATTATTACAACCACTTGTCCATATCAAGTGGACAGTGATAAGACTGGGTATAATAAATATGTAAAAACAATACCAAGCAATGCAACACAATTGATTAAATATTCAGGGACTGCCGAAAATGTTACAATACCAAACAATATTACCAGTATTTCATCAGGGGCATTTCAAGGAAGAACAAATTTACGAACAGTCACCTTTGAAGAAGGATCAACGGTTGCTTTGCCACCAAATGTATTTAAAGATTGTACATATTTAAGAATAGTGACAATAGCCACAACAATGAGTCATTTATGTCACAACTCATTTGAGAATGATGAAAATCTTGAAAAGGCAATTTGGGTAGATAAGTTAATCATAACAGATTATGATTTTAAGGAATATTCTTTGATATTTAATATTTATCTTTTGGACAACAGAATAGAAGAAACTTTGGATAAATTATGGTTAAAGATAGATTATTCAGAATATTTTATTACAATGGAAAAAACGATGTCGGAATGGCTGGCTGATACAACGTCGCAAGCAATATTGACTTACCTTGGAGGTGAATTTACAGTCAATGTATATAAACGTAGTGATACAAACCCAGGGTCAACAAGTTCAGGAGTTGACGGTTGGTGGCACTATGTGAATGATGTGCCAACGGAGTGGTGATTTCAGTAAAAGAATAGTAAAAAATCTAATAATATCAATTCCAGACAAACACATATTATCGTATATGTCTATGTCTGGAATTTTTTTATTGATTTATTGTGGTTTTTTAAATATAAATAATATATTTTTGCCTTTATAAAAAAATATCAAAAAAATAGCGAAAAAGTCTTGACACGGGGCCGTGTGTATAGTATAATCATTAAGCTGCAATATGGGAAGATGCGGAAGGTTACCCATGAGCCTTGATTGGGATAACTTTCGTGGACAAGTCAAAACTTGATTTTGGCGACAGATTTTAAACCCAGTGTTCACCGCGGATGTATTGCAAGTGCGGGGGTTTAAGCCGATCTGAAAATTTTACTTGGAGGTTAAATAATGGCAACACAAAAAATGAGAATTAAGTTAAAAGCTTATGACCACAACCTTGTTGATGAATCTGCTGCAAGAATTGTGGAGACTGCTAAGAAAGCAGGCGCTAAGGTATCAGGGCCAATCCCTATGCCAACTGAAAAGGAAATTGTTACAATTCTTCGTTCAGTTCATAAACATAAAGATTCAAGAGAACAATTTGAAATGAGAACTCATAAAAGAGTAATTGATATCTATAACCCATCTTCAAAGACGGTTGACTCACTTATGAAAATCGACCTTCCTGCTGGTGTTGATATCAATATTAAACTATAAGGTCGGAGGAAAGCGTAAATTATGGATAAAGCAATATTAGGCAAAAAAATTGGCATGTCGCAGATTTTCACAGACTCTGGTCTTGTAATCCCTGTGACTGTTGTGGAAGCTGGCCCTTGCCAAGTTTCACAAATTAAAACAGAAGAAAAAGATGGTTACAGCGCAGTTCAACTTGCATTTGTTGATGCAAAAGCAAACCGTGTTAATAAACCAGAAGCTGGCCACTTCAAAAAGGCTGGCATCGCACCAAAGAAATATCTTAAAGAATTTAGTATCTCTGCTGAAGGTCTTACCCTTGGAAGCGAGATTAAATGTGATGTTTTTGCGGTAGGCGACAAAGTTGATGTTTCAGGCTATACTCGTGGTAGAGGTTTCAGTGGTGTTATTCAAAGATGGAATTCACATCGTTTAAAGATGACACACGGTACTGGTCCTGTTCATCGTGAACCAGGTTCACTTTCTGCAAACAGTGATCCTTCAAGGGTCTTCAAAAACAGACAACTTCCTGGTCAATATGGTAATGAAAAAGTTACTATTCAAAATCTTGAGATTGCAAAAGTAGATGCTGAAAGAAATCTTCTTTATGTGAAAGGTGCTATACCTGGATCTAAAGGTGGACTTGTTACCATCTGCACTGCAGTTAAGGCGTAGAGGAGGAGAAAGCTATGCAAACTAAAGTTTTAAACGTGAAAGGCGAAGAAGTTGGCAAAATAACTTTAAGTGATGAAGTTTTCAAAGCGCCTTATAATGAAGCACTTATTCACCAAATCGTTGTGGCTTATCTTGCCAATCAACGTCAGGGAACAAAAAGCACACTGACACGTACAGAAGTTCGTGGTGGTGGAAGAAAACCATGGAAGCAAAAAGGAACTGGTAACGCAAGACAAGGTTCTATTCGTGCTCCACAATGGATCAAAGGTGGAGTTGTGTTTGCTCCAAAACCAAGAGATTTCAGTAAGAAAGTTAACAAACAAATGAAAAAGGCAGCATTTGTTTCTGCAATATCAACCGTACTTGCTGAAAAGTGCCTTGTTGTAGTTGACGAGTTAAACTTCGCAGCTCCAAAGACAAAAGAAATGGCACAAATTTTAAATAACCTTAAGCTTGATAAGAGAATTACCATTGTTACAAATGGTGTTAACGAAAATGTTGTACTTTCTGCGGCTAATTTGCCACTTGTAAATGTTACAACTGCTGATATGCTTAACACTTATGAATTGGTTGTCTCTGATAAAATCCTTATTACTAAGGACGCAGTTAAGGCTGTAGAGGAGGTTTGCAAATAATGGTAGCACACGATATTATTAAAAGACCTATTCTTTCAGAAAAGAGTTATGCAGACATCGCAAACAAAAAGTATACTTTTGAAGTTGCAAGTGATGCAAACAAAACTATGGTAAAGAATGCGGTTCAAGAAATCTTCAAAGTAAAAGTTGAAAGCGTTAATATTTCAAACGTCTACGGAAAAATAAAAAGACAAGGAAAGCATGAAGGACTTACTGGAAACTATAAGAAAGCTATTGTGCAACTTACTGCCGACAGCAAATCTATTGAGTTCTTTGACAGCTTATCATAATTAAGGGGGAAAGGATAAATTATGGCACTTAAAAATTTCAAGCCGATAACACCTGGTCAAAGACAGAGAAAAGCTGCGTCTTTTGATGAGGTTACAGCATCTGCCCCTGAAAAATCTCTTCTTGTAACAAAGAAGAAGACAGGTGGAAGAAACCACGCTGGTAAAATAACAGTTCGTCACATCGGTGGCGGAAACAGACAAAAATATCGTATTATTGACTTTAAAAGAAATAAAGACAATATCCCTGCAAAGGTTGCATCAATTGAATATGATCCAAACAGATCTGCATACATTGCTCTTTTAAACTATGCTGATGGTGAAAAAAGATACATTTTAGCACCTGTTGGACTTAACGTTGGTGACACTGTAATGAGCGGTGATAAAGCCGAAATTAAAGTTGGTAACACACTTGCACTTGACAACATCCCAGTTGGTTCAGTTGTTCACAACATTGAATTCCACCCTGGTCGTGGTGGTCAAATCGCAAGAAGTGCGGGTATCTCTGCACAATTCATGGCAAAAGAAGGTAAATATGCAACACTTCGTATGCCATCTGGCGAAATGAGAAAGGTTCTTGTTACTTGCCGTGCAACTCTTGGTCAAGTTGGCAATGTTGAACATGAAATCGTTTCTCTTGGTAAAGCCGGAAGAAAACGTCATATGGGTATTCGTCCAACAGTTCGTGGTTCTGCCATGAACCCTGTTGATCACCCACATGGTGGTGGTGAAGGTAAATCACCAGTAGGACATGCTGGTCCAATGACTCCTTGGGGTAAACCTGCAATGGGTCTTAAGACAAGAAAAAAGAAAAATCAAACTGACAAGTTTATTGTTAAAAGAATTAATTAGGAGAGGAAAGTATGAGTAGAAGTGTTAAAAAAGGCCCTTTTGTTGCTGAAAGTCTTGTTAAGAAAATCGATGCAATGAACGCCTCAAATGAAAAACATGTAATTAAAACATGGTCTCGTTCATCAACTATTATACCTTCAATGGTAGGACATACCATTGGTGTATATGATGGTAAGAAACATGTTCCAGTTTATGTTTCCTCTGAAATGGTAGGATATAAACTTGGCGAGTTTGCACCAACAAGAACTTTTAAAGGTCACAAAGGTGCAAAGACAACAAAGGGAGGAGATAAATAATGGCAACAAGAATTCGTGAAAAAACTGCTGCTAGAAAAGCAAGTGCAGATAAGCGTGCTAAAGCCGTTGCAAAATATGTAAGAATTTCTCCTTCAAAGGTTAGAATAGTGTTAAACATTATTCGTGGCAAAAAATATGAAGATGCAGTTGCAATTCTTAAAAATATGCCAAATTCCGGAGCTGAATACGTTGTAAAAGTTTTGGAAAGTGCGGGTGCAAATGCTGAAAACAACCTTGGACTTAACAAGGCAGATCTTGTGGTTAGCGAAACCTATGTTGATGGCGGACCAACCCTTAAGAGATTCCAACCTGTAAGCAAAGGTAGGGCACACTCAATAAAGAAGCGTACAAGTCATATAACCGTCATTTTGGACGAGGCTAAGGCTTAAGGAGGATAATTATGGGACAAAAAGTTAATCCACACGGACTGAGAGTTGGTGTTATTAAGTCTTGGGACAGCAATTGGTACGCAAATAAAAAGGATTTTGCTGGTAACCTTCTTGAAGACCACCAAATTCGTGAATTTATACAGAAAAACTATAAAAATTGCGCTATATCAAAGATTGTCGTTGACAGAAGCGCAAAATCAGTTACTGTTTCTCTTCATACTGCAAGACCTGGTATGGTTATCGGTCAAAAAGGTGCAGAAGTTGAAAATATGAAAGCTAAACTTGCAGCACTTACAGGAAAAGATGTAAACGTAAATGTTATTGAAATTAAAAATCCAGATCTTGATGCACAGCTTGTTGCTGAAAGCATCGCTGCACAACTTGACCAACGTGTTGGTTTCCGTCGTGCAATGAAACAAGGTTTGGCAAGATGCCAAAAGGCAGGTGTTAAGGGTGTTAAAATCATGCTTAGCGGACGTCTTGATGGCGCAGAAATTGCAAGAAGTGAGTTCTATCAAGATGGATCCCTTCCTCTTCAAACACTCCGTGCAGACATTGACTATGGCTTTGCCGCAGCTCATGTTTCTGGTAAACTTGGTGTTAAAGTTTGGATCTATAAGGGTGAAATCCTTGGAAAACAGAACTTGACTGCAAGCAGAAGAGGAGGAAACAATCATGTTGATGCCTAAAAGAGTTAAAAGAAGAAGGGTTCAACGTGGAAGAATGACAGGTAAAGCTACTCGTGGAAATACTGTATGCCACGGCGATCTTGGACTTGTTGCTGAAGAACCATGTTGGATCACATCTAACCAAATTGAAGCTGCACGTATTGCTATGACAAGATATACAAAACGTGGTGGCCAGGTTTGGATCAATATATTCCCTCACAAGCCAGTTACAAAGAAACCAGCTGAAACACGTATGGGTTCTGGTAAAGGTTCTCCTGAATTCTGGGTTGCTGTTGTAAAACCAGGCAGAGTTCTTTTTGAGATCGGCGGATTGAAGGAAGAAACTTGCATTGAAGCTTTAAGACGTGCGTCTTACAAACTTCCTTGCAAAGTAAAAATTGCAAAACGTGAAGAGGTTGCAGCCTCAAGCGAAGGGGAGGATAAATAATGAAAGCAGAGAACTATGCAGCAATGACAGACAAAGAACTTGCCACAAAGCTTAGTGATCTTAAAGCTGAACTTTTTAATTTAAGATTCACCCACGCTACAGGTAATTTAACAAATCCTCTTGCTCTTCGAGCTTGCAAGAAAAATATTGCCCAAGTTAAAACTGTCATTCGTGAAAGAGAACTTGGCATTGCTAAAACAAGTCCAGCACTTGCTGAGACTAAAAAAGTAGCTAAAAAGGCTAGAGGTTAAGGTGAGTTATGGCAAATGTTGAAAGCACAGAAAGAAATTTAAGAAAAACAAGAATTGGTATTGTTTCATCAAACAAGATGGACAAGACAATAGTTGTTGAGGTGCATACAAAAGTTAAGCACCCAATCTATAAAAAGACTATTAACGAAACAACTAAATTCGTTGCTCATGATGAGAAAAACGAATGTGATATCGGTGATACAGTCGAAATCGCCGAAACACGCCCACTTAGCAAAAGCAAAAGATGGCGTTTAGTTAGAATAGTAGAAAAAGTTAAGTAACTTATAAGGAGCGAGTATTATGATTCAACCACAAACAAGATTAAAGGTTGCTGATAACACAGGTGCTAAAGAAATTATGTGTATCCGTGTTCTTGGTGGATCTTTCAGAAGAAGTGGTAACATCGGTGATGTTATTATCGCTTCTGTAAAAGTTGCAACTCCTGGTGGAAATGTTAAAAAAGGTGACGTTGTAAAGGCTGTTATCGTAAGAACAAGTAAGGGTATTCGTCGTCCAGATGGAAGCCATATTAAATTTGATGATAATGCGGCTGTTATAATTGATAACCAAAAACAACCAAGAGGAACTCGTATTTTTGGGCCTATCGCACGTGAACTTCGTGATAAAGACTACATGAAAATCATTTCACTTGCGCCAGAAGTAATTTAGGAGGAAGCTTATGAAAAATTTAAATGTAAAAACTGGCGATACAGTTGTTGTTATAACTGGTAAAGATGCTGGTAAGCAAGGTAAAGTTTTAAGCGTTAATCCTTCTGAAAACAGAATTGTTGTTGAAGGCGTAAATATTGTAAGCCGTCATCAAAAAGCAAGAAAGGCTCAAGAAAAAAGCTCAATTGTGAAGAAAGAAGGATCAATTGACGTATCAAATGTTATGGTAGTTTGCCCAACATGTGGCAAGGCTACAAGAGTAAAACACACTGTAAATGAAGAGGGTAAAAACGTAAGAATTTGCAAGTGTGGTGCTGCACTTGACAAGAAATTTGTTAAAGATGCAAAGAAAGCTAAAAAACAAGCAAGTGAAGAAGTAAAAGCAGTTAAGGCTGCTGACAAGGCTAAGGCTGAAAAAGCTGAGCCAGTTAAAAGAGCTGTTGAGAAGAAAGTTAAAGCAACTGCAGTTAATACTAAAGAAGCTTCAAAACCAACAGCTGCTAAAAAATCTCAAAGAGGAGTGTAGTATATGGCAAACAGACTTAAAGAAAAATACAAAAATGAAGTTGTACCTGCACTCGTAAAAGAGTTTGGTTATAAAAACATAAACGAAGTACCAAAGCTTGATAAGATTGTTCTTAATATGGGACTTGGTGATGTTAAAGATAACAGCAAAAGCTTCAATCTTGCTGTTGATGAACTTGCAGTTATTGCTGGTCAAAAGCCAATTGTAACAACTGCTAAAAAAAGTGTCGCAAACTTCAAAGTAAGACAAAATATGAAAATTGGTGCTAAAGTTACACTTCGTGGAACAAGAATGTATGAATTTATGGATAAGTTCATGGCTATTGCTCTTCCAAGAGTGCGTGACTTTAGAGGCCTCAACCCTAACTCTTTTGATGGAAGAGGAAATTACGCCTATGGTGTAAAAGAACAACTTATATTCCCAGAAATCGTATATGATAAGATTGAGAAAATCCGTGGTTTTGACGTTGCATTTATCACAACTGCTAAAACTGATGACGAAGCCAGAGCTCTTCTTAAATTTATGGGAATGCCATTTAAGGCGTAAGGAAGGAGAAAGTTATGGCTAAAAAATCTATGATAAACAAACAACAAAAACAACAAAAATTTTCAACGCGTGAATATACAAGATGCTCAATTTGTGGCAGACCTCATGCAGTACTCAGAAAGTATGGCATTTGCAGAATCTGCTTCAGAGATCTTGCTTATAAAGGTCAAATACCTGGCGTAAAGAAATCTAGTTGGTAGGATAAGGAGGAAAACAAATATGTTAACAACAGACCCTATTGCAGATATGCTTACAAGAATAAGAAACGCCCAAGTAACAAGAAAAGATAGTGTTTCTATGCAGACCTCACGTATGAAAAAGGATATTGCACAAATCTTACTTGATGAAGGTTATATCTCTTCTTTCGAAGAGGTTAATGATGGCAAGTTTACAAATCTTGTAATCAATTTAAAATATGGACCAAAGAAAGAAAAAGTTATTACCGGTTTAAAAAGAATCTCAACCCCAGGCTTGAGAATCTATGCCGGTGCAGAAGAACTTCCTAAAGTTCTCGGTGGCCTCGGTATTGCCATAATCAGCACATCTAAGGGTGTCATGACTGATAAAAATGCCAGAAAACTTGGTATCGGCGGCGAAGTGCTTGCCTATATCTGGTAAGGAGGAGAATTATGAGTCGTATTGGTAGATTACCTGTTGAACTCCCTGCAAATGTTACTGTAGATCAAACAACTGATGGCACTGTTATCGTTGCTGGACCTAAGGGAACACTTCGTCAGTGGATTGCTCCTTCAATCAAATTAACAAAAGGTGAACATGCTGGTAAACCTGCAGTTATCCTCACTCGTGATAACGAAGAAAATGAAACAAAAGCTAAACATGGTTTATACAGAGCTTTAATCGCAAACATGGTTAAAGGTGTTACTGAAGGATACTCTAAGTCATTGACAGTTGATGGCGTTGGTTACAAAGTTTCTGTA
>CAKJZE010000036.1 GCA_918285425.1 Clostridiales bacterium | reverse complement strand
TCTTCCTGTGGCAACTACAACTATGTCTGCAAAAATTTCTTTGCCATCAACGATTGCGCCGATACATTGTTTGTCTTTGATGATTATATCACTGCAATTTTTATTGGTTAAAAGATTGACTTTGTTTTTAACAAGAAATTGCTCTATTTCATAATAAAGCTGATGTGCTTTTTCTGTTCCGATATGGCGAATAGGGCAATCAACAAGTTTAAGACCTGCAATAGTTGCGGCTTTTCTAATCTCACGAATTTCCTCGGTTTCTTCTGCACCTTCAACGTGTGTGTCTGCACCAAAATCAAGGTATATTTGATCGGTATAGTCAATCAATGCTTGAGCATTGTCTGCACCAATAAGTTGAGGCAGATCTCCACCAACATCACTGTTAAGCGAAAGTTTACCATCACTGAAAGCGCCTGCTCCGCTGAAACCTGAAGTGATGTTACAATATGGTTTACAATGTATGCATTCAAGGCCTCTGCCCTTTGGACAAGCACGATTTTCAACATTGCGCCCCTGTTCAACAAGTGTGATTTGGACATCTGCATTTTTTTTGATAAGTTCAAGTGCGGTGAATATTCCAGATGGTCCCGCACCTATTATCAATACTTTTTTCATAATTGTTATCCTTTATGTATGTTAAATTGATTGTATTATTTGTTCATTGCAACGGCAACAGCAAGGGCTACAGTGGCGCCGACCATAGGGTTGTTGCCCATACCGATAAAGCCCATCATGTCAACATGCGCAGGAACAGATGATGAACCTGCAAATTGAGCATCGCCATGCATTCTTCCCATTGTGTCTGTCATACCATATGAAGCTGGGCCTGCTGCCATGTTGTCTGGATGAAGGGTTCTTCCAGTTCCGCCGCCACTTGCTACGCTGAAATATTGTTTTCCACTTTCATAGCATATTTTTTTGTATGTTCCAGCAACTGGGTGTTGGAAGCGGGTAGGGTTGGTGCTGTTTCCAGTAATAGACACATCAACTTTTTCATATTCCATGATTGCAACACCTTCGTTTACATCATTTGCGCCATAAACAAGCACTTGACTTCTTGGTCCATCAGAGAAGGATTTTTTCTCTACGATATTGAGTTTTGCATTTGCAAAGTCATAGTCTGTTTTTACATATGTAAAACCGTTAACGCGGCTGATGATATATGCAGCATCTTTGCCAAGACCATTTAAGATGACTTTAAGTGGAGTTTTTCTTGCTTTATTTGCTGTGCTTGCAATGCCTATTGCGCCTTCTGCGGCAGCAAAGCTTTCATGACCGGCAAGAAAACAGAAACATTTTGTTTTCTCGTCTAAGAGCATAGCACCAAGATTACCATGGCCTATACCAACTTTTCTGTGATCGGCAACAGAACCATGTACGCAAAATGCTTGCAGGCCTTCGCCTATAAGTTTTGCAGCTTCCATAGCATTTTTGGCACCCTGCTTAATCGCGATTGCTGTGCCAAGTGTATATGCCCAAACTGCATTTTCAAAACAAATTGTCTGAACTCCGCGGACAATCTCGCTGACGTTTATATTGTTTTTGTCACAAATCTCTTTGGCTTCTTCAAGAGATTTGATACCAAATTTTTTAAGAGCGGCATTTATGCCTTGGGTTCTTTTCTCTTTACCTTCAAATTCAACCATAACTTACTCCTTCCTTGGGTCAATATACTTTACAGCTTCATTGTAACGACCATAAGTTTTTGTGTTTGCTTTAAGTGCTTCTTCAGGGCTTATTCCATTTTTAATTGCCTCATAAAATTTACCAGTAGAAATATATTCATAACCAATAATTTCGCTGTTTTTGTCAAGAGCAAGTTTTGTTATATAGCCCTCTGCCATGTTAAGATATCTTGGACCTTTAAGTGCAGTTGAGTAAATTGTGCCAACTTGTGAACACATACCTTTGCCAAGATCGTCCATTCCGGCACCAATCTCCAAACCTTGATCAGAAAATGCAGATTGAGTCCTTCCATAGACAATTTGTAAGAACAGTTCGCGCATAGCTGTATTTATTGCATCACAAACAAGGTCAGTGTTAAGAGCCTCAAGTATAGTTTTACCAACAAGAATTTCACCAGCCATAGCTGCACTGTGAGTCATGCCAGAGCAACCTATTGTTTCAACAAGGGCTTCTTGAATAACTCCGTCTTTTACATTAAGGGTGAGTTTGCATGCCCCCTGTTGTGGTGCACACCAACCTATACCGTGAGTAAGACCACTGATATCTTTTATTTCTTTTGCATGTACCCATTTGCCCTCTTCAGGTATTGGAGCATTTTGATGTCTTGCTCCATTTGTTACTGGGCACATGTCATTTATGTGTTTTGATATATTCATAAATTCCTCCGTTTGATATAATCTTCTTAAATTTTATCATTATTTGTAAGAAAAGTAAAACTTTTGTTAATTATTATTTTGCAAATTTATTATTTTGTGCTAAAATAAGAGCATAAAATTAAGAATTTAGTATTCAAGAGGTGTTTTTATGGTAAATATTTCTTACATCATGCCGTCAGACATAAATTACATTGAGACTATTGTGAATAAATCACGCTTTATTGGAGTTGTATTTCCTGTAAACAGTCAGGAACAAGTCAAGGAGGCTCTTGCAAACTTGAAAAAAAGCAATAAAGATGCAAAACATATTGCTTACGCCTATCTTTTAGGTGAAGACTTATCTGTTGCAAGAAGTAATGATGATGGTGAACCTGCCGGCAGTGCTGGCGCACCTATCTATCAGGCAATAAGGGAAAAGCATATTACTAACATTTTGGTTGCGGTTGTAAGATATTTTGGGGGAATTGAACTTGGCAAAAGCAAGCTTACCAGGGTGTACTATAACACTGCACTCAACGCAATCATTAATTCAAGAAAAGTTAAAATGGTTTATTGTAACATATTTGAAATGAAATGCAGCTATGGCGATTTTGGTACGCTTTCTAAAGCTCTTACAGAAAGGGGATTTCAGATTATTGACAAAAACTATAGCGAGTCAATGCCAATGATTAAGTGTGCAATACCAGAAAATACGTCAGACAGAGTGCTGCAAGATATTCGAGTAAAACTGAAAGACAGTGCACAGATGATTAAAGTGAAAAGTGAATATTATAGATTTTCGGATAACTAATATTGTGAAAGCGGTGGCATGATTTATGATAATAACTGAAATTTCACAGCAAAAACACAAAGGTCGTTACAATCTGTTTGTTGACGACCAATTTTTTAGTGGCATAGATGCCGAAGTTATTGTTTCAAATGGTCTTGTAGTTGGACAGGATATTTCAGAAGAAAAGCTTAATGAAATTGTCATCACAAGTGAAAAACACAGAGCTTTTGAAAAAATAGTTGACATTATTTCTCGTGGGGACTATTCGGAAAGTGAAGTGAAAGATAAACTTATAAAAAAGGGCTATAACATAAATGGTATCAATGCCGCCATTGATTTGGCCAAGGAGTATGGATATATAAATGATGAAAATTATGCTCAAAAGTTCGTGCAAAGCAAATCTTTGAAAAGTAAACGTGAGATTCAAAGTAAGCTTTACAGCAAAGGAATAGACAAAAACATAATTTCAGAAGCGCTGCAAGTGATAAGTGAGGAAGATGAACAACTGAAAGCCAACCAACTTGCGGAGAAATATATGAGAAATAAGCAGCCAGATACAAAAGTGATGGGCAATTTATACAACTTTCTTGCACGTAAAGGCTATAGTCATGAAGTGTGTATGAAAACTTTAAAAGCATTTAAAGATGAACTGGAGGATTAATATGGTAGGTGTTGATATTGTAAAAGTGGAAAGAGTGATGGAGCTTATTGGTGGCCCTATCAGCTTAAATAAGATATTAAATGATGATGAGCTTAAGTATTTAAGTGGTAAGTCTGAAGTTAAAAATCAGTACGGTATTTCAGCAAAAGAGTATTGTTTGGCGGGATTGTTTGCTGGTAAAGAGGCTGTTTTAAAAGCTTTTAAACTTGGGCTTAAAGGTGGCATGAAAGATGTGAAAATATTGCATGATGAAAGTGGTGCACCAGAAGTTTTTTTGTCTGGCAAATTAAAAACATTTTTTCAAAAAAGTGCAAAAGCCGATATCCAATTGTCAATTGCGCATGACGGAGAATATGCAATAGCAGTTTGTGAAGTGTTATAAATGATTGAAAATTTTTGTTGTTTTTATCAAAATTTTCTGTTTTGAGCAAAAATGATGTGGTTTTTTCGTATAAATTTTATAAAAATGCAAAAAAAATTTAATAAAATTTTAGCAAAAAAGTGCTTGTAAATTTTAGTTTTTAAAATTTTGTCTTTAAATTTGGCAAAATTTCAACTTTTCAAGGTCAAAAAATAGCTGTTTTTGCGTTTTTTGGCATTATTTTTGTAGTGCAAAATATTTAATAGGCAAGTATTGACATTGACCATAAAATATGGTAAAATACTTCAGCAAACGAGATTAGAGCTGTAAAAAATTGTATTTGCTGATACAGAAAATTTCAGCAAGAGGGAGGAAAATTTATATGGCAACAAGCGGAGCATATGCAGGTTCAACAATTCGTTTTGATACAGTGAAAAATAACGAACAGTTTGGTGAACGTTTGGAGAAACTTGTTAAAGGTATTACCTTTTCAAGCAAGGAAAGCAAAGAAAGATTGCTTGCTTTTGCTGAAGACGTTAAAGCTGGTAAAACCATTGCTGTAACTGATGAATTTATTAAAGTATTTGATGATGTTAAGGTGGCAAATGCATTTTTGGATGCCATCAGTCCTTTAGATGATAAGGGAAACAGAACAAATGCTGATTTTCAATCTGCAGATGATTTGAAAAATAAAGAAAAGTTTACTAAAGGTATGGTTGGCTATTTTAAATCAGAGGCGACATTAAGAAAAGAAGCTGCTGAAATGATAGCTGGACTTGTTGCTGATAAAGAAGCTTTAAAGGCAAAAAATATAACTTTAAAAGATAAAAATCAATCTTTAATTGAAGAAAATTCAAGAGTAACCAAATCAGGTAAAAGAAAAAATCGTGTAATTGCTGGCTTGGCTGTTGTTGCTTGTGTTTTAGCTGGTTTTGGTATAGGCATGGCAATAGACAACGCTAGTAAAAATGATATAATAAATGAAAAAGATGCAATTATTTATAACCTTGAAGAAAAAAATAAGAAACAAAACGAAGCATTAGAAAAATTGACTACACTTCTTCAAGAAAAAGGCTATTTACAAGATGGTGTGTTAATACAAGATGCAGTTAATGCACTTTGCAATGACTATATTAATGCAACAAATGAAATAGGTGGTTTAAGCATTCTTCTTGCTGGAAAAGGATATGCAGTTGAGGAAGGAAAAAAACTTTCAGACAGTGTGGAAATGCTTTATAATGATATGTGTTCTGCGACAACAGAAATTGCTGTTGAAGTGTTAAGCCTTAATCAAAAAGGTTTCATAAGTGATGATGAGATTAAGCAAGATGGTGCTTTGGGCATAGGTATTGGCAGAATGTATGACTGTATTGTTAAGGCAGAGGCTGCAACAAACAAAGTGTTTACAGAGCTTAATATGATAAATCCTGACACTGACAAAAGTTATAGTGTTGCTGACTTTGATTCATTAGCTGCTGCAATTGAGAAGATTGACGACGAAGTTAAAGAAAAGCTTGAAAATCTTGAAGGACAACTTGATAATGCCAATGGAAATCTTCAGCAGGCGCAAAATGATTTAGAGCAAGCACAAAAAGATCTTGCCGACGCAGAAGAAAAAATCAAGGAACTTGAAGGCAAAAGCTATGATGCAGGTGATTTTGAAAATCAAAATGAGCAATCTGGTGACAATGTGCCAGTAAGTTCAGAGGGCGAAGAAGATTTAAATGGTGGATCTGCTGAAAAATTGGATGAGAATTCAGGCGAACATGAAATTTAATTAAATAAAAAATTAATCACATCAAGAAAAATTGATGTGATTTTTTATTCCCTGAATATAAAGCATATTGTTTTTATCATATTCATACTCTTTAAAGAGGTAAAGTATGAAAAAGAGAATAATGCGATTTTTGATGCTCAACATTTTTTTGATTTCGCTTTTATTGTCACTTTGTGGTTGTAGTGATTATGGACAACTTACAAAGGCAAGTAAAAATCTTTCCGCATATAACTTGGATGTAAAAATTGATGACATAAATATGCAACTTTTATGTAATCAAGAAGTGGATTTTATAAACAACTATTCAGTTTTACTTGACAAGGTGTGCTTTAATATGTACGCGGCGGCATATCGAGAAGATGCTGAAATTGTCCCTTACACATCTGCAAATCAAGGTAAGGTTTTTCCAAATGGAGTCAACTTTGGTGGCATTGAAATCAAGACAGTATTAATATCTGGTCAAGACGCAGATTATAAAATTGTGGGACAGGATAATAATGCTCTTGAGGTCAAATTTGGCAAAAGTTTAGAGCCTCACGATAGTGTAAGTATATCAATCAATTATGTGGTGAAATTGGCAGAGTGCACACACAGATTGGGATATTTTGAAAACAGTATTAATTTGGGTAACTTTTTTCCTATACTTGCCATTTATAAACAAGGAGAATTTATAATTGATCCGTATTATAGTACGGGTGACCCCTTCTATTCTGACATTGCAAATTTTAATGTTAAGATAGAGTACCCTGAAATATATACACTTGCAACTACTGGGAAAGTAACAAAAGAAGCTATTAATGGAAACAGTAAAATTGCAGAGTGCAATGCTCTTGCAGTAAGGGATTTTGCAATATTTTTGACTAAAAATTCCTGTGTATTCAATAAAATTGTGGATAAAACGCAAATATCTTATGTTGGATATGAAGATGATGTGAATTTTCAGGAGTGTCTGGACGCTGCATGCAAAGCTCTTACATTTTTTAATAAAACTTTTGGAAAGTATCCATATTCTGCACTAACAATAGTAAAAGCACCTTTTGTACATGGCGGTATGGAGTATCCTAATTTAGTCATTATATCAGACAGTTTGACAGAAGAAATTGATATTGTGAAAGTTATTGTGCATGAGATTGCACACCAATGGTGGTACGGCCTTGTTGGCAACAACGAGATAGATGAGGCATGGCTTGATGAAGGTTTGGCAGAGTACAGCACGGCATTGTTTTTTAAAGAACACATGGAATATGGACTTTCATATCAAGAAATAGTCAATCAAGCAACGGCAATGTATTCTCTTTATGCAGATATTGTGAATACTGTGCAAGGCAATATTAAGACCAGTATGAAATTGAAAGTTAATGAGTACAACAGTGAGTATGAATATTCATATATGGTGTATGTAAAGGGTGTTATCATGTTTGACAATTTAAAAGAAGTCATAGGGGAGAAAAGATTGCTTGCTTGTTTTAAAAAATATTTCAATACTTATAAATATAAGATTGCAACAACTGATGATCTTATAATGACTTTTAAAAAGACAAGCGGCTATGACATTGAAGGTTTTTTTGACAGCTGGCTGTCAGGACAAGCAATCGTTGGAAATATAAGTTAAATTCTTATTTTGATTGATTAAAATTTATTAGTATGCTAAACTTTAAAAGAGGCAAATGATGAGAATTGTTAATTTAGGTTCAGGCAGTAAAGGTAATTGTACATTTATTCAGGCAGGTGATGCTAAAATTTTATTAGATGTGGGATTTACCCTTGCAGAACTTATTAAAAGACTGCAAAAGATTGATGAAAGACCTGAAAATATTGATGCAATTATCATCACACATGAGCATGTTGACCACATTAAAGGACTGAAGCAGTTTGTGAAAAAATATGATGTAAGGTGCTATATTCATGAAAACATTGTTAATGAATGTTTTGCAGGAGCTGCAGATGAGTACTTGGACAAAGTTGTAAAAATTTCAACATATTCGTTTGGAATTGACAAATTAAGAATCACACCCTGCATGGTTCCACATGACAGTAAAGTTTGTTTGGCGTATGTATTTGAGTATAGAAACAAAAAATTTTCAATTGCAACTGACCTTGGGTTTATGCCAGAGGAAATGATGAAACTTATGGCTAAAAGTGATCTTGTATACATAGAGTCCAACCATGACAAAAAGATGCTTTTGGGCTGTGCATATCCTTACATAATAAAGCAAAGAATAATGGGTGAACATGGCCATCTTTCAAATGATCAAGCTGCAGACATTATTGTGAAACTTGCAAAAACTGGAACAAGATATTTTGTACTTTCACATTTGAGCGAAAATTCAAATACTCCAGAAGTGGCCTATCTTAAAAGTGCAAAAGCTCTTGAAAATGCTGGATATATTTTGGAAAAAGATGTTTATTTAAGATACTCAAGACAAGACGGACCAGGCAATAATTTCTATTTTTCAGAAAGTGAGGATTAAAATGGAAAATAATTTTAATGTAAGTGCAAGGCTTGAAAGGAAGAAATTTGATTTTTTTGACAGCAGTTTTTCTTGTGTTGCTTTTATTGTTTTATTGTTGGTTGCAAGAATTTTTGTGAGATTTTTTTGGACAAAATCAACTCAGGAATATTTGGCGCATTATTCAGTGGCTTTATATTTGCTCGCATACATACTGATTTCTGTTTTGGTTGAAGCAGTTTTCTTTTTTGCAGGATTAATAAGTGCAAAAAACAGAAATATAGAATATTTTAAGGCAACAACTTTTAATAAAATGCCAAATGGTAAAACAATGATTTTTGCACTTATAGTTGCTATTGTTTCTATTTTTGCGTTTTCTGGACTTACAAATGTGTTTGTGATTTCTTTGCAAAAACTGGGATATACAACGTCACTTAACGGAATTTCTATACCAAACTTTGGCATTTACATAATGTATGTTTTTATTGTCTGCATAGTGCCTGCAATTTGTGAAGAATCGCTTTTCCGAGGGGTTATTTTAAATGGATTTAAGGGTATGGGTAAACATTTTGCAGTGTTTATGAGTGCGCTTATCTTCATGCTTATGCATGGCGGCCCAGAGCAAACTGTTCATCAATTTATTTTGGGTGTGATTTTGGGCTATGTGCTTGTTTACTCTGGAAGCATTTGGGTCACAATCTTTATTCACTTTTTAAACAATTTCATTTCAGTTACAATGATATATATTACAAATTCAGGAGCAGCACAAACCGCAGAAGCAGCAACAGAGCTTCCATCGTGGGGCAATTTGGCAATATCACTTGTATACAGCCTTGCTCTTGCGGCACTGGGAGCATATTTGATTTATGTTTGCATAAAGCAGATGAAATTAAGTCAAGATGAGAAAAATGAAAAAAATAAAAATAGCATTTTGCATTTGCTTGAAAAAGAAGAACTTTCCCAGCAAGAAATTGCTGACTTAAAAGAACTTACACAATCAGTGCAAGAGTATGAAGAATTGTCAGATAAAAATGCTGATGAAAGTGCAACACAGACAGGTGTTGACGAAGTTGTTGCAAGCGAAGATGTACATAAAGTATCCGTTGCAATCAAACTCGGTTGCAGTGTGGGTGTGGATAGTCTGTTCGTTTACCTTGACGACGTTCTTATCCACGTCTACCGTCATTCTGCCGGTGTAAGAAAGGGTAAGATATTTATCGTTGCCATAGCGGGAGACGTAATTGTTGCCGTTGGTGAGGAAGGCAAACTCTCTTGCGTTGCCGCTCGAAGTGCCCCTGACCGCAAACGCGTTGTGCGACTTTCCGTCAGAAATCAAAGGCAGGTCGATATCGGCGACTACTCTCGTATTGCTGTCGGGGCTAAAGCCGGTATCAATGTACTCGTTGCCGTAACTTTCAATGTACTCAACGGCGGTAAAGTTTGCGGGGAGACCTGCAGGTTCTTGCGGGTCTTCACCGGGGTCTTCGCCCGGGTCTTCTTCGGGATAGTCGAACTCGCCCGTGCCGTTGTTGAAGTAGAACAAGCCGCCAACGAGGTCGTACAAGCCGACTTCAT
>CAKJZE010000035.1 GCA_918285425.1 Clostridiales bacterium | reverse complement strand
GACATAGGTGTTCTGTCGTGGTATTATTTTAAGGCGTGTTGAAAGACATACTGAATTGATGCAAGAGAAATTTTATACTAAAAACTATATTTGATTGATCAAGTATCTAAAATTCCCAGAAAATTACGTAAGTGATTTTATGGGAAAAGGAGACACCAAACGATATACAAGATGAAATTTTGCATATGCAAAATAAATCGCAGTTGAGTTTGAGTGACGACGCGCGGGTGTAGCTCAATGGTAGAGCCCCAGCCTTCCAAGCTGGTTGCGTGGGTCCGATTCCCATCACCCGCTCCAAATTTTATAACATAAGGATGGGGAAGAGGCAACTCTGTTAATGCGGATGTGGTGAAATTGGCAGACACGCTAGACTTAGGATCTAGTGCCGCAAGGCTTGGGGGTTCAAGTCCCTTCATCCGCACCATTATGTGTATGTGCCTGTAGCTCAGCTGGATAGAGCATCGCCCTTCTAAGGCGAGGGTCAGGGGTTCGAATCCCTTCAGGCACACCATTAAAGCCATGGTGGGTATAGCTCAGTTGGTACGAGCGCCAGGTTGTGGCCCTGGAGGTCGTGGGTTCGAGCCCCACTACTCACCCCAGAAAATAATAGGGGAAAATTAAATATTGGGGTGTCGCCAAGCGGTAAGGCACGAGACTTTGACTCTCGCACTCGTAGGTTCAAATCCTGCCACCCCAGCCAAAACTTAATCCCAATTCATTGGGGTGTCGCCAAGCGGTAAGGCATTGGACTCTGACTCCAACATCCGAGGGTTCGAATCCTTCCACCCCAGCCAAATTAAAAAAAATCAAAAATATTTAAATAAAGACTTGATTTATTTAAAGATATGTGATAAATTATCACTCGTCTGCAATAAAACAATTTAACAAAAATTTATGGTTCACTAGCTCAGTCGGTAGAGCACTTGACTTTTAATCAAGGGGTCCCGGGTTCGAATCCCGGGTGAGCCACCAAAATGATGAGAGAAATCTTATCATTTTTTATTCTTTGTTTGACATAGTAGATGCCCATTTTTATAATAATTATAAAAGGAGAAATTTATGTCAACTTTCTATGATGAAATTTACAAGCTTAAAAATGTACTGAGAAAAGGTTGGATGCACTATGGCGTAACAAGTGAGCATGGCAGGTATGAGAGCGATGCAGAGCATACTTTTTCTATGGCAATGCTTGCGCTTGAAATTATGGAGAAAGAGAAACTTGATCTTGATCGAGAAAAAGTGCTGAAGATGATTTTGGTGCACGAGCTTGGCGAAATTGAAATTGGGGATACAATACATATTTTTGGTGACACAAAAGATGCAGACAAAAGAAGAAAAGAAAAACATGATGCAGAGATGAAGTGTGTGAAAAGACTTGCCAAGAACTATCATTTGCCAAACATTTTAAAGCTTTGGGAAGAGTTTGAGAAAAAAGAAAGCAAAGAAGCTATATTTGTTCAAGAAATGGACAGGTTTGATGCAATTAAGCAGAGTAAAATCTATGCAGAGAAGTATAATAAGCCGGAAATTTTTGAAGATTTTTCATCAAATAATCAAGAGATAGCTGATAAATATAAAAAATATTTGTAAGGAGGAATATTTTTATGTTAAGAAAATGTTTAAAATGCGGGGCAATTGTTGAAGTTTTAAAGGATTGTACTTGTAATGACTGCGGAATAATATGTTGCGGTCAACCTATGACTGAGGTTAAAGCGAACAGTGTTGATGCTGTCTTTGAAAAACATATTCCAACATACGAAGTTGTTGGAGAATATGTTGTAGTCACTGTTAATCATGTGATGGAAGCTGAACATTTTATTGAATATCTTTCACTTGAAAGTGACAAGATCAATGCCAAAAAGTTTTTTAAAGCAGGGGAAAATCCTAAGGCGATTTTTCCATATGTTAAGGGGAGTAAAATTTCTTCTTATTGCAACAGACATGGACTTTGGACAGTGGAGGTAAAATAGGGTTTTATGTCTGACAGAATATATGAAGAAATTAAGAAAAAATCTGGTGAAAAGCCAGTAAAAGTATTTTTTGACATGGATGGAGTTTTGGCAGAATATAACATCGATAAAAATGGCAAACTTGATGAAAATATAAGTGGATATTATGCTGGTTCAAGACCAGTAAAAACAGCTATTAAGTATGCTAAACATTTGTCTAAACTTAAGAATGTTGAAGTGTGTGTTTTGAGTGCGTGCAAATATAAACTTCAAGCAAAAGATAAAGTAAAATGGCTGGCAATAAATTGCCCATTTATTAAAAAAGAGAATATTAAAATTTTGTGCTATGAAAGTGTAAAGTTTGAAAAGGAAGATAAATACAATCTGAAAACGAGGATTTTGGAAAATATAGCAAAAGATTTTAATGGTTATATTTATCATATCGACGATGATGTAAGAATAATAAAGTCTATGAAAAAATCAGATGTGATCAATGTTGTGCATGTTATTTCGATAATAAAATAGTCAAATTGAACAAAAATAAATACTCTATTTGTGTAAAAATACAAAATCATTTGAGTATTTATTTTTTTTGTATTAAACTTTAAACTATGATAAAAATTAAGATTATAAGTGTGGGAAGTATTAAAGAAAAGTTCTTTACAGACGCCATAGATGAATATAAGAAGCGTCTTGGTCGTTTTTGCACGCTTTCGGTTGTTGAGGTTGAGGAAGAGAGCAGACAGCAGAACATTCAGAAGAAAATTGACATTGAAAGTGAACGACTTTTAAATGTGGCAAGTGGGCAACTTGTTTTGCTTGACAGAGTAGGTCAAATGGTGTCAAGTGAAGACTTGGCTGATTATCTGAAACAGTCACAGAACTGTGGTATAAGTGAGATAACTTTTATTATTGGTGGCAGCAATGGTGTTAATGAAAAGCTGAAAAAGGCTTGCAGTAAGGTGATTTCTTTTGGTAAGATAACTTTTCCACATCAATTGTTTAGGGTGGTTTTGACCGAACAAATTTACAGAGCTTTTACAATAAATGCCGGCATGCCTTATCATAAATGATAAAGCTTAAAGATGCATACTTTTCATCTTTTTTTTCTAATTGCACATAATTTTTATGCTCTTGTGAAAAACTATTTACAAAAAGAAGGTAAATGGTATGAAAAGACTTAAAAGAGATAGGGTGAAACGTGGCAGAATTGTGCTTTCTGCAATTTTAACAATTGCACTTGCTCTTTTGTCGCTGGGCTTTGGTGGATATTTGGGCTATGTCACACTGAATATTAACTATATCACAATTGGCACCATGACGGGCGAGGTCGGTGGTCTGCTTGTTGTTGCTGATTTCTTTATTTTCTTTGGTGTTATTGGTGGTGGAATTGCATTGAAAGAAATTTTCATTGCACACAGAAATGAGGAGAAATTTTCTGCCTATAAGGGTGCATTGTATTCAGCAATTGCATTTTATTCGGTGATTGCTCTAATATCTATTGTGGGTGTTATTGCGTCATTTGTAAGCTTTATTCCGTCCAATTTTACTTGGGCAATTGTTGGTCTTGGACTGCTTTCTTTGGTGCTGTCATGTGGTTGTTTTTATCTTGTTTTGCGTGAGCTTCAAGACCATAAGAAAAATATGAAGAAAATGAGTGGAGAATCGCAGTTTGTCAACATGGATCTTTCTGCTGGTGAAATAAGGAAATTTGCCAGCATGACAGAAAGCACACAATCAAATCATGATGAACAAAAAAGAGATGATAGAAGTAATAGTTCAGAAAATTCAAAAACTAAACAAAGTGAAATTGATGATGCAGCCCTTGCAAAGGCAATCCTTGAGCTTAACAAATATCATGATCAAAATAACTTACAAAAAGAGAGAATTTTAAGGACTACGTCACAAGATAAAATTGACCAGATTGATTTGACGTCAGTAAATTTTGAAGAGCTTGCAGTTAATCTTATGCAGCTTGAAGAACTGCGCAAGGCAGGACTTATAAATGATCAAGAATATCAAACATTAAAAAGAAGATGTTTAACCTAGAATTTGGTATTTTTCGCTATTTGCTTGCTTGTGTTTAATATTTTTTGCTATACTTTTGTTAACTTAAACAAAAGGGAGTAAATTATGAGAAAGTTTTTTAGGGATTTTAAAGCATTTATAAGTCGTGGCAACATTATTGATCTTGCCATCGGCGTTATTATAGGTGGTGCGTTTTCTGCCATTGTTACTGCACTTACAAACAAAATCATTATGCCGCTTATTAACTGGGCACTCTCTGCAGGTGGCAATGGGCTTGAGTCTGCCTATACATTTTTGAAAAAAGTCTATACTGATGGGGAACTTGACCTTACAAAAAGTATCTATATTGATTGGGGTGCATTTATAACTGCAATTATTGATTTCTTGCTTATAGCTCTTGTGTTATTTATCATTTTGAAAGCAGCAATGAAAAGCAGTGAGCTGTTAAGAAAAAATGTGGAAGAACTGAAAAAGTCAAAGCCATCAAAAGAAGAAAAGGCTGAACTTAAGTCTCGTGGTGTTGACAAAAAGGATAAAGAAGCTTATAAAGCTGCTCTTGAGGCTCTGCGCAAAGAGAAAGCTGATGCAAAAGCTGCTGAAGAAGCTGCAAAGCCAAAACCTGAAACTGACAGCGATGTGTTAAAAGATATACGTGATCTTTTGAAACAGCAGACAATTAAAAAATAAAGAATAAAAATCCACACAAAATTGTGTGGATTTTTTTTCATTGTGTTTGTTTATTCATCACTATATTCATCATCATCGTCTTCATTTAATTTATCATTAACCTCATCTGCAAACTCTTTCATATTTTGTTCGTGACCAAGTTCATCAGTTACTGTAAAATCATTGACATATCCATTATTATTGAGAAAACTTAAATCTCTTGCTGCACCCTCATAATCTCCACGATTGTAAGCATCAATAGCTCTCTCATAAGCATCTTGAGCTGATTGAGTTGGCCCATCATTATCATCATCGTCATATGATGAATATGATGGTTCATAGTCATCATATGATGGAGTATAGGGTGAGGTTGTTTGTGACGAGAAATCAGGTTCGTCAAGAGTGTGTTTTTCCACTCCATTTTCGTGTAAAAACCAATATTCGTGTCCATTTGCATAAGTATATTTTCCTATACCATGTATTTTACCATCTTTCCATCCACCAGTATATTTATCACCGTCATTCCAATAATATGTTCCAATTCCGTCTTTTTTACCGTTTTTAAATTCACCAACATAATATCCGTTGCTGTATGTTTCTTTTTTATTTGGCCTGTCTTCATGCGTGCTTTTATAACCAAATTTGCCGGCATCATAATGAACATAAAACCTTGTTCTTCTTGTAAACCACTGCACTTCATAGTAAATATCAACATATGAACCATTTTCATAAGTGTATCTTCCTATGTAAGGTGCACCTTTTGAAAATTTACCCTTAAATGAATCACCATTTTCTAACACGACTTTACCATAACCATCGGCTTCATAATGTTTTGCTGAATACTCACCAGTATATTTTCCTTTAACGCCAAAAAAGTTAAAATCTTTGTTTTCAACATCATATTTTTTTGCCATAAAAATACCCCCTTCATTGCTAATAATGTAACATAATTTGGCTATTTTGTCAATACTGAATTTTTGAGAGGGCTATATGCAAGTTTTATATTTTAAATTTAAAATCTATTTGAATAAAATTAAAGAATAATTGTCTAATTCATTTTGATTACGGTATTTATTGTGTTAAAATAAAATTGTTGTTATAAATTTATAAGGAGAATCACATGGTTAAATCTTATAAAAAAAGACTCATTATATTTTCAGTTTTGGCAGCGTTGTCGGTTGTTCTTGTTTTTATTTCACTTTTTTTGCCAATTGTGCGAATAGTGGGGCATGCTGCTGATGATGAGAAAACAGTTGTTTTTGATAAATCAATAAGTTTTTTCCAATATTTCAGAGAAAATCCGTTTGTGACAACTGCAGCTGATGAAGTCTATTTCCATGCATCAGGGCCAATGTGGTTGTCTGCTGCGTCAATACTTTTAAATTTGCTTGTTGGTGTGTGTGGTGTTGCAATGTTTGTTGCATGCTTGCTTGAAATTATTTTTTGCACTAAAGATAGTTTTGCAATAAAAAACAACATACTTGCAAAAAAGATTTCGCTTTTTGTTGGCTGGTTTACACTTCTATCAGGACTATTTGCCGCATTTTCTTTTATGTTTACTTCAATGCTGACAAATGGATATGGTGAATTTTATTCAGCTGCTGGCGTCTATTTGCTTATGTTATTTGGCTTAATAATTATAGTTTTAGCACATCTGACTGACAAAAGAAAGGTTGTGCAGGCAATAAACAAACTTAAAAATAGCATAGGATTTGCACTTGTCGGAATTTTAAGTGCCCTATGTTTTGCGCTTGTTTTTGTTCCGCAGTATGCTGAAAATTTTATTGAAGGCTCAACATCTATGTGGCAGGTTGCATCAAAGGCAGTTGAGTTTGAAAACATAGATTGGATCAGACATATGGCAGGTACATATCCGTTTGGGTTTGCGCAGTGGGTTATTATTTTTCTTGGTATAATTACAGCATTTTTGTTTATATATTCTTTGATAGGGTTTATTCTTGCTGTCTGCGGGAAAAATACAAATTGGCTTTCTTCAAGGGTAAAACGTTGGAGTATGACAATGCTTATAATGTTTGCTGTTTTGTATGTGCTTATCATGTGTCAACATGCTGTTTTAAACAGTACGTTTGTAATCATAGACGAGTTTGAAACACTTAACTTTCTTGCGCCACAGTTCTTTATATTGATTTTTGTGCCATTTTTACCTTATGCTGCAAGTTGTTTGATTTCATATAATAAGAAAATTAAACTTTAATTATTTGTCAAATACGATTATTAATGGTATAATGCAATTGGAAAAGCTAAAAATATATAATATTAATTTTGGAGGTGCATTATGAAAAAATTTTGTTTTGCTTTGGGTATTATTTCTTGTATTATTTTAAGTTCTCTTTGTTTCACTGGCTGTGAAAGTGTTGTGCCAGGGGCGTGGACACAGCTTAAAGTTGAAGGCTATGAAGATGGTGTGGTTGTTTATACATCACATATGTATTCATCAGGTGGACCAGCAATTGTCTTTTATGAAAATGCAGAAGATGCTGCAAATGACAGATATTACACAAAAAGTGCGATTGAAATTTCTTTCTATCCAAGAATACTTGGTAAAAATGAAAGAAATGGAGTGGATACAACCATTGTTGATGTTTCAAAAAAACAATCTATGAATTTTGTTGTAAGTAAAAGTAGTGATATCTACGCTGCAGATAAATCAGTATATTTGAATGGTGTAAAGCTTACTCCTGATCCTGCAACTTTAAGTGATAGTGAATACCTTTTGATTATGCATTTTGAAGATCTTAAACTTGTTCGTGGCAATCCTGGTGGACATGCAAATGATATTATTAATGTAATCGAGTATAAATAAAAATTACTGTAAACAAAAATTTTATTAAAAAATGCAATAAGTTATAAAAAATTGTTGCATTTTTCTTTTTTTATGTTATAATAATTCTCGTCAATTGTATTGACGTTTAATTGGTGTGGGTCATTAGCTCAGTTGGTAGAGCATCTGACTCTTAATCAGTGGGTCCGAAATGACCATAAACTATAAGCGTGGGCTGTTAGCTCAGTTGGTAGAGCAACTGACTCTTAATCAGTGGGTCCGGGGTTCGAGTCCCCGACAGCCCACCACGCAAACCCTTATTTTATAAGGGTTTTTTCTTTTTTTAGCCCAAAAATCTTTCCTAAAAAAATTTTAATTTTCCTAAAAATTTTGATACTTTCTATGCTTTTTACAATCACTTTTACAAAACGAAAAATTACTCAAAATTTGCTCAAAAAGTAGCTTTCCTAAAAAATTTCCTAAAAATTTTATAAAAAATCACATAAAAAAGACTGAGAACTCATAATAATTCCCAGTCTTTTTTTTCACAAGAAAAAATTTTTTTAGGCACGCAAAAACATAGGTTGTTCTTACATCTCAAAATCTTTTTCTTTTCTTCGTTTTCGTCTTTCTTCTCGCTCTTTTAACCATTCTTGATATTCATCATCTTCTTTTTGCTTTTCTTCAAGTTT
>CAKJZE010000034.1 GCA_918285425.1 Clostridiales bacterium | reverse complement strand
GTTGCTGGTGGAAGAACTGGGTTAACATAGACACCTTCCTCAAAAAGACGCTTACAAGCAAGAAGTGTAACCTCTGGCTGATAGGTATAAATTGCAATGATTGGAACTTTACTGTCACGGAATTTAATGCCACGTTTTCTTAAGCACTCACGCATATATTCAGTAATGTCAAGAAGATTTTTCCTTCTTTCTGGTTCTCTTTTAATAATCTCAAGCGCTTTTGATGCAGCAGCAACACAGCCAGGTGTTATTGATGCACTGAAAATAAATGGACGAGAGTTATGACGGATATATTCAGCAACCTCGTGACTGCAAGCGCAAAGACCACCAAGACTTGCAAGTGATTTAGAAAATGTACCAAAGATGATGTCAACTTCATCTTCAAGGCCAAAGTACTCGCCAGTACCTCTGCCATTTTCGCCAAGAATACCAAGTGCGTGTGCATCATCAACCATGATTCTTGCACCATATTTCTTTTTAAGTTCAACAATTTTTGGAAGATTGCAGATGTCACCACTCATAGAGAACACACCATCAGTTACAATCAAAATTCCCTTATCTTCTGGAACAGCCTTAAGCTTTGCCTCAAGATCTTCCATATCATTATGATTGTAACGAATAAGCTCTGCATAGCTAAGTTTTATTGCATCATATATTGATGCATGATTTTCCTTATCGCAAAGCACAACATCATGTCTGCCACAAATTGCAGAGATTATACCAAGGTTTGTTTGGAAACCTGTACTCATAATAACGCAGTCCTCTTTGTGTAAGAATTCTGCAAGTTCCTTTTCAAGTTTAACATGTGCAAAAGTAGAGCCATTTAAAAATCTGCTTCCACTGCAACCCGTACCATAGTTTTTTGTTGCTTCCACTGCAGCGTCAATAACCTCTTGATTGCCTGTCAGGCCAAGATAGTTATTGCTTCCAATCATAATTTCACGTCTGCCTTCCATTTCAACCACAATGTCTTGTTTAGATTCAAGTTGATGAAAGTAAGGGTAAATTCCCTTGGCCTGCGCTTGTTTATAGAGTGCGTCCTCTTCACATTTCTTAAATAAATCCATATCTTTTTCCTTATTATCATTGGCATTAGCCAAAACTTAAATATATTATACTACTTTAAATTGCCTATTTACAAATGTTTAAAAAAATTTATTTTACAAATTAGACTATTTTAAGTGTGCAACACAGTTTATTTTGTTTGTTCATGTTCTTCACAACGCAAATTACATAATTTTTTTGCAAATATATCATCAAGTAAGTTCACATAATTTTGAATGTGCAAATCTGTTTTAATAAAATAAAAATTTGAATTCTCATTTTCATATTCAGGAATTTCAAAATGATCTTCATAAAGATAGACATCAACTGAGAAAAAATCATGAATATCAGATGCTTTTATCAGCGCACGATTTTTATCTTTTTCAAACCTACCCCACATATCAAACAACAAATTACTTTTGTCGTCATACAGCTCAACAAGATTATCACTCACCTTGTTGTGATGACTTGATGGGAAATATCCAAGACCACTAAACTTTGGAGGTAAACTTTTTATGATTGTCAAATAATCTTCTTTATTTAATTTACTTAAATCGTATTTCATATCTTTTCCCCGCACAATATTTATTTTATTATTTTTTAACCCAATTTCTCAAGAGTAGCAATCGCAAGAAGTTTTACATGCTCGTATGTGATACCACCCTGCAAATAACAGATGTATGGTGGACGAATTGGGCCGTCGCAAGAAAGCTCTATTGATGCGCCTTGAACAAACGTTCCGGCAGCCATGATCACTTTGTCATTATACCCCGGCATATCCCAAGGAAATGGAACAACATTACTATCAACCGGAGACATACTTTGCACAAGCTGACAAAACTTAACAAGTTTATCCTCTGCCCCAAACTTAATTGAACGTATAATATCGTGCGTCATCTCACCTGCTTTTGGCGTACTTTCTATGCCAATTTTGTCAAGAACACAGCCAAGAAGCAAACTGCCTTTAAGTGCCCCAGCCACAACATGAGGTGCCATGAAAAAGCCTTGAAAATATGGATAATAGCTTGCCATGTAAGACCCAACTTCATTTCCCAGTGTTGGTGAAGTCAACCTTCCTGCAGCAAGCGCAACAAGATCTTTTCTTCCCACAACATATCCACCTGTTGGGGCAATGCCACCACCTGGGTTTTTTATAAGACTTCCAGCCATGATGTCGGCTCCAAAGTCAGTTGGCTCTTTATCTTCAGTAAATTCTCCATAGCAGTTGTCAACCATCACAATAACATCTGGTTTAACACTCTTTATTTGATTAATTATATCGCCAATATAGTATGCTGACAGTGCATCGCGCGCGGAATATCCACGAGAACGCTGGATATAGACAATTTTTGGATTTAGTTTTTTAATTTGATTGATTGTTTCATTTATATCAATCTGATTGCCGTTCATTTCCACAATTTCAAACTTAATGCCAAAATCTTTTAAACTTCCATTGCCCTCACCAGTTATTGAGTCAATGATTGTGTCATATGGCATGCCAGTGATCGAAAGCAGCGTGTCACCAGGGCGAAGTATTCCAAAAAGTGGAAGTGTGAGAGCATGCGTACCGCAAGTGATTTGTGGACATACAAGTGCATCTTCAGTGCCAAAAACCCTTGCATAAACAGAGCAAAGTTTTGGCTTACCCATATCGTCATAACCGTATCCTGAAGAGCATGCAAAATTGGTAAGTTGCACACTTACTTCCTTAAAAGCATTAAGCACTTTTTCTTGGTTTTTCAGTGCAATTTTGTCAATGCTTTTGAAGATGCTTTCAAGCTCTTTTTCACACTGTTCAACAATTTCCATTGCTTTAATTTTTTCCATTTATAAACTCCTTAACAAGATTTATTATTTCAGCTTTTTCACTGTATTTTTTCCAAATAATTCCCGGCATCTTCTTAAACCATGTAAATTGTCTTTTTGCATAGTTTCGGCTGTTTTGTTTCAGTTTTTCGATAAATTCAAGCCTGTTTTTGCGGTTTTTCAGATAATCATAAGTTTCTTTATAGCCAATTCCTTGCATGCACTGATCTTCATCAGTCACACCCATTTTGATAAGGTTTTCAACCTCATTTTCAAGTCCATTCTCAAGCATCTTATCCACACGTGCATTTATTCTTTCATACAGCTTTTCCCTGTCATCTGTAAGACCAATCAAAAGATAGTCATAACGAGGTATCACTTCACTCTTTTGCTCACTTTTTTTCTTACCGCTGACATGGTATATTTCAAGTGCACGAATAATCCTTGACAAATGATTTTTGTGAATTAATACAGCACTTTCAGGGTCAATTTTTTCAAGCTTCTTGTGCAAATATTCACTGCCATTTTGTTCTGCAAGTTCTTCAAGTTTTTTTCTGTAATCTGCATCACGCCCACATGTCACCCCAGGGGTGAAAAGCAAACTTTGAATATACATTCCCGTGCCACCAACAACTATTGGCAACTTTCCCTTTTTTGCAATTTCATCAATGGCTTTTGATGCATCACTCACATACTGACCGGCACTGTACTCCTGTTTTGGATCAACAATATCAATAAGATAATGAGGTATCCCCTGCATATCTTCTTGCGTCACCTTTGCACTGCCAATGTCAAGACCCTTATAAATTTGTATGCTGTCTGCGCTGACAATTTCGCCACCAAAAAGTCCAGCAATCTCAACCGAGAGTGCCGTTTTCCCAACCGCAGTTGGCCCTGCAATGATAACGATTTTTTGCTTGCTCATTATTTCTCCTGTATCAAATGTTAATTATATCACACTATTCTCTTAAACCACTTTTCTACATCTGTTTTGGAAAGACGAATTGCAATTGGTCTGCCATGTGGACAGAACAGTTTTATTTTCATATCACCCATGCTTTCAAACAAACTTGTAATTTCGCTGTCAGACAAATCATTTCCACCCTTAACTGCACTTTTACAAGAATGTTGCATCAAATAATCATTTATAAGTTCACTGTTGTTTTTTGCAATATTTCTGCTATCTGAAATAAATTCACTAAAGAATTTATCAAAATCAATATCGCTTACAATTGCCGGCACACTTGAAATTTTAAAAGTATTATCGCCAAACTCTTCAATATCAAATCCCAGTGCACGAATACTTGCAAGATTTTCATTTATGATACCAACTTCCAAGCTGTTAAGCGAAAGCACATATGGAAACAAAAGTGGCTGAATAACAATATTTTTTTGCTCATATTGTCTTTTAAATTTTTCATAAAGTACACGTTCATGTGCAGCATGCTGATCAATGAAAAATATGTCATCATCAACTTCAACAATAATGTAGGTGTTGAATATCTTACCAATTTTCTTAATTGTTGGCATAATATTTAATGAAGTCTGCTGTTTTTCTGCAGTTTTATACTCTTCATATAATTTGTTAGCTGCAAAAGTTTTGTTGTTTTGACTGCTGTATTCGTCCTGTTTTAAATCAGATTTTATCAGTCTTTCAAGCAATTTAGAGCCAAGCCCAAAACCATCACTGATACCCCCACGCGAATTGTCATCTGCGGCAGAAAGGATTGCCTCTTTATAAACTTGTTTTTCGCTTACAGAAAGATCACTTGTATTTTTACTGAAAGGATTTAAATTAACCCCAGCTTTATCAATTTTTGGAGCAGCTTTATGCTCTGCTTTTATGCTTACATTTGATGACATATCAATATTTTTTAGTGATGACAAAATGTTTTTATCCTGTTGAAGTTCAATAGTTTTCTCAACGCCAGTTTGATCTGCTGATGCGACATAATCCATTTGACCAAGACACCTTGAAACGGCCTCGTAAAACAAGGAATAAATATGTCCTGAATTTTCAAAACGAACATCCATCTTGTTTGGATGCACATTGACATCAACAAAATCAGTTGGGAGTGTAAAATACAACACATAAAATGGGTACTTTCTTTTCATAAGCATCTCGCCAAAAGCGTTTGTGATTGCCATTGATATTGTGTTGTTTACAATATAGCGTCCATTTAATATTAATGTTTGATATGTGCGATTAGGCTTTGAAAAACTTGGTCTGCCAACATATCCCCTTATTTTAAAATTATTTCTCTCAAAGTTGACTTTAAGACTTTGAGTGATTGCTTCTTTGCCATAAACAGAATATATCGCCTCTTCGCTGGTCTTGCCACTTGAAGTGTAAACAGTTTTTCCGTCTGCCACATACTCAAAAGAAATCTCTGGGTGTGCCAAAATAAACCTTGAAACAAGATTAGTTATCTCTGCCCCTTCACTCTTTGCAGATTTTAAAAACTTTTGTCTTGCAGGAACATTGAAAAATATATCATTTACAATCATGGTTGTACCAACATTTCTGCCAGTTTCATACTCTTCTTTAACTGTTCCACCTTCAAGCTTTATGACATTTGCAACATCTGAAGCATTGACTCTGCTTATAAGAGTTACTTTGCTTATTGCAGTAATGGAAGCAAGCGCCTCACCACGGAAACCCAATGTCAAGATGTTTTCAAGATCGCTGACCTCTTTAATCTTACTTGTCGCATGAGGTAAAAAAGCTGTCTTTATATATTCTTTCTCTATACCGCAGCCATTATCAGAAATCTTGATTTCAGAAATACCACCATCAATTATTTCAATGCTGATTATTGTTGCCCCAGCATCAATGCTGTTTTCCACAAGCTCTTTAACAACTGACGCTGGCCTTTCAACCACTTCGCCAGCAGCAATTTTGTTATAAACTGAACTGTCAAGAACGTTTATTTTTGCCATATGTTATTCACCTCATTTTTATTATTTTTTAACTTTGTCCACAAGATTTTGAAGCGTACCAAACGCCATTATTGGAGAAATATTATCCATATCCATCTCTCTTAAGATATTGATAACCTCACTGCCATTTGGGCAATAGTCATCAACGACTTTAAAATTACCACTGTCAATGGCGGCGGCACGGTTAGCCTCTTCCTGCGTCTTTAATATATCCTTTGCACGCTTGACAAGCTCATCAGGAAGTCCTGCAAGTTTAGCAACTTCAATACCAAAACTTTTGTTTGCACTACCCCTTGCAATTTTATGCATGAAGATGACATTATCTTGAAGCTCTTTTACCATAACACGATAATTCTTTATTCCCTCAACACTTCCCTCAAGTTCAGTAAGTTCGTGATAGTGCGTTGAAAATAAAGTTTTTGCATGAAGGTGCTGACTTAAATACTCTACTATTGCCCACGCAATTGAAAGTCCATCATAGGTTGATGTGCCCCTGCCGACCTCGTCCAAAATAATAAGGCTGTCACAAGTTGCATTTGCCAAAATATTGGACACTTCACTCATTTCTACCATAAAAGTTGATCTTCCAAATGCCAAATCATCAGAAGCGCCAACACGAGTAAATACACGATCCACAATGGAAATTTCGGTCTCTTTTGCAGGCACAAAGCAGCCCATGTGTGCCATAAGTGTTATGATTGCAACCTGTCTCATATATGTGCTTTTACCTGACATGTTTGGTCCAGTAATTAACATTATTCTGTCATCATCTTCGTCAAGGTATGTATCATTTGGTGAAAATTCATTGCCAGAAAGAGCCTCTACAACTGGATGTCTTCCTTCAATGATCTTTATGTGCTTAATGTTATCACTGATTGTTGGTCTTGTATAGTGATACTTGTTTGAAACATATGCAAAACTAAGCAGCATGTCAATTGTTGCAATTGCAGATGAAATATCAAGTATTTCATTAAGATAGCTTGCAATTGTTTGCTTAATTGATTCATAAATCTGCTGCTCTATTTTATGTGATTCTTCCTTGCTGTTAAGAATCTTATATTCCATGTCTTTAAGCTCTTGAGTTATAAATCTTTCGCCCGTTGTCATAGTTTGTTTTCTTATATAGTTATCAGGCACTTGAGAGAGCCAAGACTTTGAAATCTCTATATAATAACCGAAAACTTTGTTATAACCGGTCTTAAGATTTTTAATTCCAGTTCTTTCCCTTTCATTGATCTCAAGTTCAGCAAGCCATTGTTTGCCATACTCACTTGCATAGCGTGCTTCATCAAGTGTTTTGTCAAATCCTCTTTTGATAAATTCACCATCTATGCCACCTTTTTGTGCGTTGTCATCAATGGCATCAAATATAAGATCATAAACTTCTGCAAGATCACAAAGTCGCATATTAGCTTCTGTTAAAATCTCACTTTGACAATCATTTAGCAGTTTTTTAAGTTCAGGAATCAACTTCAAAGTACCAGCAAGCATAATGCACTCTTGTGGAGTTATTGTCCCAGCTGCGATCTTACTGCCCTTTCTTTCAATGTCTTGGACTGACGCTAAAATCTCTGAAATAGAGTCCATCAACATAACAGATTTTGAAAGCTCCTCTACACCATCAAGTCTTAAATTTATAAGCGAGCTGTCGCGAAGTGGCTGTTCAATTGCTTTTCTTATCTCTCTTGCACCCATTGCAGTTTTTGTTCTGTCAAGTATTGATAAAAGTGAGCCCTGTTTTTTTCTTGTGTTTAAGCCTTCAACAAGCTCTAAATTTCTTCTTGCATTGATGTCAAGATGCACAAATCTGTCATCTTTTACAATATGAATTTTCCTTATATTTCCAACTTTTTTCATATGAGTTTCGGAAATATAGGTCAGCATTGCACCGCAGGCACGAATGGCAAATTTTTTATCCTGAATATCAAGCACATCAAGCGTCTTGACACCAAATTGCTCCTTAAGTGATTTTTCACACTTTGAATATGCAAACTCGCCTTCTCTGTACATATAAAATGATGAACATACCCCTGACACCACAGCATAAAGAGTTTTACTTTGCTGGCATGCCAAAGCATTTGCAATAATTTCACTTGGTTTCACCCTTGCAAGTGTATCATCAATGTGTTGCCAGCAGTCTGCACCTGAAAACTCGCAAGCTTCCATCAGTCCAGTGGAAATATCTGCCCAGCAAATACCTACACTGTTTTTATCCGCAAAAATACTGCAGAGATAATTGTTTCTGTCTGCCTTAATATTTTCTTCTTCAATGGTTGTACCCGGTGTGACAACTTGGACAATAGCACGGTCAACAACCTGCTCTCCCTTTCTTTTTTCTGTTGTAAGTTGCTCACAGATCGCAACCTTATATCCATTTTCCAAAAGCCTGGTGATATAACCTTCTGCTGCATGATATGGTACACCACACATTGGCGCCCTTTCTTCAAGTCCGCAATCTCTGCCAGTGAGCGTAAGATCCAAAACTTTACTGCAAAGAACAGCATCATCAAAGAACATTTCGTAAAAGTCACCAAGACGATAGAAAAGTATAGCATCATTGTTCTGCTCTTTAATTTCAAAATAATGTTTCATCATAGGAGACAATTTTTCTCTGTCAATTATCATTTTAACCCTCCATTTCGCCAAACAGCACAGTAAGTTTACTTGCAGTTATCTTCACGTCTACAACCTTTCCAATTAAAGTTTTATCACCTGGAAAGTTTACATTTTTATTGGTAAATGTTGTTCCAATAACAAAGCCTTTTTTCTTTGGGTGAACGTCACTTACAAGCACTTTTTCAGTTTTTCCAATATACTTTTCGGCAATTTTAGTACCGATTTGATTTTGCAATTCAATAAGTCTTTTAAGCCTTTCTTTTTTTGTTGCGAGATCAACTTGATTATCCATTTTTTCTGCAACTGTGCCACGGCGCTTACTGTAGATGAACATAAATAATTGTTCATAGCCAACCTTTTGCACAAGCTGAATTGTTCCTTCAAAATCTTCTTCAGTCTCTCCAGGAAAGCCAACAATGATGTCTGATGAAAACTCCATGTCAGGAATTTTCTTCTTTGCATAGTCTATTTTTGAAAGATAATTTTTAGCTGTGTATCTTCGGTTCATTGCCTTTAATATTTTGTCAGAACCAGATTGAACAGGTAAATGCAAATAGTGCATAATGTGCTTTGAATTTGCAATTATATCGATAACCTCATTTGAAATATCTTTTGGATGACTTGTCATAAAAGTAAGACGAAAATCACCATCAATTTGGTCAAGCTCTTTAAGTAAGTTTGCAAAAGTAACATCACTGTCAGCAAAATCATTGCCATAGCTGTTGACATTTTGACCAAGCAGCGTTATTTGTTTATAGCCCTGCTCAACAAGTTCTTCAACTTCTTGTTTTATTGCAATTATTGGTCTTGAGACTTCCCTGCCACGAACATATGGTACAATACAATAGGTACAAAAATTATTGCAACCATACATAATATTCACCCAAGCATTGATGCCACTTGTACGCTTTTTAGGCATAAGATCCCTGTTAGAAATATCTTCTGTTTCTTTAATATCAACAACTTTTTTCTTTGTATTTTGACGCTTTTCGATAAATGATTGCAATTCAGAAATGTTATGTGTGCCCAAAATGATGTCAACAAACGGAAATTTTTTAACAATATTTTGAGCATACCCATCTTGCTGACTCATACAGCCACAAATTGCAATGATCAAATTTCTGTTTGCTGCTTTAATCTTCTTAAGTTCACCAATATGTGCAAAAATTTTTTGCTCTGCACTTTCTCGTATGGCACAAGTATTAAACAAAATGATATCAGCATCTTCATTTTTGTCACAAGGCTGATACCCCATATTCTCTAAAATTCCGGCCAACTTTTCACTCTCATGAACGTTCATTTGGCAACCATAAGTTTTTATAAGATATTTTTTCATACGTATTTTAGTCCACTCACAAATTAATATATTAGTTTATTATAGCATGATTATATAATATAATTATAAAAAATTCAACATAATTAAACAAAGTTAGTCATATTAAATTTTCGATATTCACATACTAGTTGCAATGAAAAGAAAAAAAACTAAAATTTTTCTTAAGATATCAGCTTTTATACTGTGCACATTTTTCACAGCATTTATTGGACTTTGCGCACTTTTTTTGGTCACCACAAAAGACACTTTTTTGGATACAAGTAAATTTGTTAAGGCAATTAGTAATAAAATTGAAATTTATGACAGAAATAACAATAAGGTTGACACCTCTGAAATTTTTAACAGCAATGGCTATGTAAAACTTACAGATTTGCCCGCTTATACTCCTGCAGCTTTTATTGCCACAGAGGACAAAAGATTTTACAAACACCACGGCATTGATGCAAAGCGCATGATTTCTGCAGGTATAAATAATATTAAAAATAAAAAATTTTCACAAGGTGCATCAACAATAACACAACAACTTATAAAAAACACACACCTATCTCAAGAAAAAACTATGACGCGAAAAATGAAAGAAATTAAACTGGCATACAGTCTTGAAAACACTTTGTCAAAAGATGAAATTTTAGAACAATACTTAAACACAATTTATTTTGGTAATGGTGCATATGGAATTGAAAATGCAAGCAAAACATATTTTGGAAAAAGTGCAAAAAATCTTACAATTGGTGAAAGCGCAATGCTTGCAGGTATCATAAAAGCGCCAACTTACTACGATCCGATACACAAAAACAAGGCAAGCGAAAAACGCAAAAAGACAGTTTTAAAACTTATGCAAAATCAAGGCTATATATCAGAAGAAGATTGTGAAAAAAACGCAAAAACGACTGAAAATATTGTAAAAAACACTTCAAAAACCGCAAAAACATACAATAAACTGCTTATTTATGAAATTTGCAACGCACTTAAAGTAAACGAAAATCAACTCAAAAATATGAATATTACAATAAAAACTTCAGCAGATCTTGCACTTTGCGAAACACTGTCAAGCCTCCTTAAAAACAGCAAATATTCTTTGAACGGTGAAAGCAATAATCCACTCTCATCAGCAGTGATTATACTTGATAATAATGACAAAAGTATCCTTGCTATTGCAAGTGAAAATGCCCCTCAAATTTTAAAAACCAAACGTCAACCGGGCTCTACAATTAAGCCAATCATAGCTTTTGCACCCGCCATCGAATACAATATAATCACTCCTGAAAGTATGATAAAAGATGAGCCAATTAATATTAATGGATACAGCCCAAGCAATGCAAATAAAAAGTATGCAGGTGATGTCACTGTAAAAGAATCTCTGCAAAAATCTCTTAATATTCCAACAATCAAAATCTTGTCATATGTTGGCATTAATAAAGCAAAAAATTTTAGCGAGAAACTTGGAATATCCTTCACTTCGCAAGACCAGAACTTAGCACTTGCGCTTGGAGGCATGACTGAAGGCGTGACACTTAAACAAATTGCAGACGCTTACAGCTGTTTTGCAACTGGCGGAACATACACATCATCAAATATGATTGACTCAATAACAGATAAGGACAACAACACACTTTGGCAGAAAAATAATTCTCAACAAAAAGTTATGAAAGACAGCACTGCATTTCTTATCACAGACATGCTGCTGGGCACTTCTCAAAATGGAACAACAAGACGCCTTGCAAACATGGACTATCAATTCGCATCAAAAACCGGTACAGTAGGTATCACTGGAAACAATAGTAACACTGATGCATATTGTGTGGCATATACATCACAGCACACAATTGTGACCTGGTTTGGTGAAAATGAAAAGAGCGGACACATGCCTGCAAGCATAAACGGATCAACCTATCCAACAATTCTTATGAAAGATGTGCTCAATTTGCTTTATGATGACAGTTTACCATCAGATTTTGACATACCAAGTTCAGTTGAAAAACATAGCATTGATACACGCAGCCAACTTACCAACAATAAAATAGAACTGGTAAAACAAAATACGCCTGAAAGGTACAAAAAAGAGGCTTATTTCGCAAAAGATAACTTGCCAAAACAAAGCAGCTTTGACAAACCACACAACACAAGCCTTAAAGTTATAATGAACGAAGGTCAAAAGCCAACTTTCACTTTTGAAACCAAAAATGACAACATCTACTCACTTGTCAGGGAAGATTTGACAAGTAACACAAGCTATATTGTTAAAACTTGGACTGGAGACGGAAAACCAGTGAAATTTCAAGATACAAGCACTACCACAGCGCACATTTATCAGTACTGCGTTGAAGTTGTAAACGTAAACAATCAAAAAGAATATTTTGTCTCAAATAAAATTAAATTGTTAAGCTATTAACAATAATAAAAAATGAATAAAATTTTATAAATATAAAAAACTCGCACCATTGCGAGTTTTTACTTGATTTTATATTTTTCTTATTATTTGTTTTGCTTGTTTTGAAGGAATTGGTGCAACTTGGCTGGAAACATTTTTGTCAATTTTTACCACCTTACCAGCAATTCGCATATTGTTTGCACCAAATGGAATTATAACGTCATCACCGACTTTAAGTTCTGCAATATTTGTCCTATACCAAAAAATTTTTCCTGCGAGATTACCTTGAGCTATTTGCACTTTTGCATAGTCCGCATATTGTATATCTCCTATTTTACCACCGGCAAGAGAATGTATCATAGCAGCCTCCTATTTACTTAAATCTTGATCTTCAGAATTTTTCTTATCTTCAGAATATTCTTTTAAATAATCAACAAGTTCATCAATAGTTTTTTGCCACTTTTCAGTAGGTATTATTGATTTTTTTGCATTACGCATGCATTTTCTTTTGAAATCGTCGATATATTCAGCTTCTTCCATCTTTGCTTCATCTGTCAAATTGCGTACACAGTGTTTTAACAATTTTGGAGTATAAGCAAAAACCTTCCTATTTTTACTGCACTTTCTACCATCATATACAACTTCAAATCCTGGTACATGTAAATTCATATCAACAACGCCAAAAAAGTTATAGCTGAATTTTTTACTTATAATCACTCTTTCTTCAAGTTTGCCATAAAGCAAGCCAAATTTATTTTTTATTTTATCTTTAAATTCCATAATTATTTCCTCATCTTCACACAAAGGATTATAGCATACCAAATTAATATTTTCAAGTATGAATTTAAAATTATAATTAAATAAAAAAAGATGGACAAATTTAACAGTCCACCCTTTATTTATAATCTTAATTGATTCCGCCAGATGCTTTAACTGCTTCTTTAATTTTAGCTTCAATTTCTGCAGCAAAATCAGGATTATTCGCAATATAGCCTTTTGCATTCTCCTTTCCTTGAGCAATTTTTTCGCCGTTATAGCTGAACCAAGCACCACTCTTTTGTATGATGTCATTTTCAATTGCAAGATCAAGCAAACAGCCTTCTTTTGAAATTCCCAAACCAAACACAATGTCAAACTCTGCAGTTTTAAATGGAGGAGCCATTTTATTTTTAACTATTTTAACTTTAGTTCTGCTGCCAACTGACTGGTCACCATCTTTGATAACTTCACCCTTTCTTACGTCCATTCTTACACTTGAATAGAATTTAAGAGCTTTACCACCAGGTGTAGTCTCTGGGTTACCAAACATGACACCAACTTTCTCTCTCAATTGGTTGATAAAGATAACACATGTCTTTGTTTTGCTTGTAATACCCGCAAGTTTTCTTAAAGCCTGACTCATGAGTCTTGCCTGAAGTCCGACATGGTTGTCACCCATTTCACCATCAATTTCTGCTTTTGGAGTGAGTGCAGCAACAGAGTCAATTACAACAATATCAACCGAGCCACTCCTTACCAAGCTTTCAGCAATTTCCAATCCCTGTTCACCAGTGTCTGGTTGAGATACATAAAGATTTTTAATGTCCACACCAAGACGCTGTGCATAGACAGGATCAAGCGCATGCTCCGCATCAATAAACGCAGCAGTTCCGCCCATCTTTTGAGCTTCTGCAACAATGTGAAGTGAAACCGTTGTCTTACCTGAAGATTCAGGTCCATAGATTTCAATAATTCTTCCACGAGGCACACCACCGATTCCCAGTGCCATGTCAAGAGTTAAACACCCTGTTGGTATAACTTCAACTTCTTGAACAGGGGACTCACCAAGTTTCATGATACTTCCCTTACCAAATTGCTTTTCAATTTGAGCAATTGCCTGCTCAAGTGCTTTTTCTTTCTCTGTCATAATTATTCACCTACTTTAAAATATTTATTAGTTTAAAACATATAGTCTTTGCCACTTGGTTCATAAAATCTCTTTTTTTCAGGTCTGATTCCACTTTAAACAGTTTCACACCACCAGAAGAACCAAGCGCAACATATGCAACACTACCATTATTATAATACAATTCGTTCCCTTCTGCAAGTGTTGAGACACAAACAATATATAAATCTGACAAAATTTTTGAACGTATGTTTGATGCAATATCAAATGCAATTTCACTGCAGACACCATGATTGACAGTCAACTTAAAAGGGTTAAGATCAAAATGATCAATCATACCCTTGATTGATGGAATTATGTATGACACCTTCACCAACTTTTCCGCGCCTTCAAATGCCATAAGATTATTTGTCAAAATTCCGCCAGTTGCCTGTTCCATGATGCTGACAGTTTTGTTTCGTAATTTTAAAACTTCAAACAGCCTTTCATAAAGGCTTACATCACGATCTGCATAAATGTATTCTTGAAACTCTCTTACAATTTTTGCAAGATTTATTTTAAAAAGATCATCATTACCCTTTGATTCCACATATAAAAATGCATCTAAATATTTCTCTTTAACATAAGTTTTAACACTGTTTTTATCGAAATCTAAATTTGCAATTCGTTTTTCAATCTCTTCTGCTTTCAGTCCGTAAAGTTTAAGGGTTTGACTGGTCATACTACTGCAATTTCTCCTTTTCTTCAGAGCTTTCTTTAAGGGCTTGTACTGCTTTAATTGAATAGTTTACACAAGAAATAATTGCAAGTGCTGCACCAATTATCATAAGAGCAAGACCAAAGCATCTTATATATTCAATTGGCATAGCACCAATTTTTGCATTTTCTGCACCAGTTAAGCATGCAGCAAGTCCAACATAAAGCATTAAAATCATTGAAGCTATATCCAAGAAGAAGGATTTAACTTTGCCGAAAATGTCGGCAGCAATGACTATTTTTTTGTTTGCAGCGACCATTCTTATTCCTGAAATGATTGTATCGCGAAGAACTACCGTTAATACAATCACAACTCCAAGCCAAGTTACTGCCACATTTCTTGTTGCAAGCAAAACTAAAATCATGGCAGATGTAGTTATTGCCTTATCTGCAATTTGGTCCATAAATTTACCAAAATCTGTGACCATGTTGTATTTTCTTGCAATATAGCCATCTAAAAAGTCAGTAATACATGCCAAAATATAAACGCCAAGCGCAACAAAAACACCTATTCCATAAGGAATATTAAGCAAAAACAAAAGCACAACCACTGGCGTACACGCAATTCTTATCATTGTTAAAATGTTTGGGACATTCCATTTCATAACTCTCTCTCTCCTATGAGGTCATAACCTCTTATTTTCTTTATTTTTATATTATATCTTAATCCAATATCTGCTCTCTCTTTGGATTTAAAATATACCAAGGTATCAATTTCGGGTGATTGGAACTCTGTTCTGCCAAAGAACATAGCCTTTGCATAGTCAATCCCCTCATAGACAACTTCAACAGTCCTGCCTATCATTTTTCTGTTGAGTTTCTTTACCACTGCCCTTTGTGCTTTGACCAGTGTTATAAGTCGTTTCTGTTTAACTTTCTCTGGAACTTGATTAGGAAATTCCGCCGCCGGTGTACCAGGCTCTCTGCTGTAAGCAAAGAAACCGACATGGTCAAGAGGATATTTTTTGATGAATTTATAAAGTTCTTCAATGTCTTCATCAGTTTCGCCAGGGAAACCCACCATAAATGTTGTCCTTATACTTACCCTCTGAGGTAAATTTCTTATCTTATTTATAAGCTCTATAATACCGTTTTTATCAATATGTCTGTTCATACGCTTCAAAATACTGTTTGAAACATGCTGAAGTGGCATATCAAGATAGTTACAAAGTTTTGGATTGGTCATCATTTCTTCAAGTAATTCATCAGTTACAAGTTCAGGATAGCAATAAAGTAAACGAATCCACTTTAATTTCTTGATTTCAGATAAATTCCTTATAAGATCCACCAGCATTGGCTTGCCATCTTTGGTCAAATCACTGCCATAGCGTGTCACATCTTGTGCAACAAGTATAAGTTCGGTTGCACCACCATTAACAAGGCTTACTGCCTCTTCCACAAGTTCAGCCATACTGCGAGAGCGATACCTACCCCTTATGTGTGGAATAGTACAAAAAGTACAGAAATTGTTACAACCATCGGCAATTTTGAGGTAAGCATAGTGTCTTGGAGTTGTTATCATTCTGTTTTGAGCACTGCTTTCCCTTGATGTGCGTGAGACTTGAATTATTTTCTTGTCAGACTCATATGACTTATTTAAAATTTCCACAATGTCTGGATATTCATTAATTCCCAAGAATATATCAACTTCAGGCAAATCCTTTCTCATCTCTTTAAGCCATCTTTGTGGCATACAGCCTGTGACCACCAATTTTTCACAGCTTCCAAGTTTCTTATACTCGGCCATTTCAAAAATTGTGTCCATTGATTCTCGCCTTGCATTTGCGATAAAACCACAAGTGTTTACAATTATGATCTCTGCCTTTGCAGGATCACTTGTAAAACCATAGCCACCATCACGAAGATAAGAGAGCATATGTTCGGTATCCACTCTGTTTTTATCACAGCCAAGAGATATCACACCAACTAATTTTTTCTCGTTTTGTTCCTTCATATTTTTCCTCTCTTTTAAATATCACTGTCAAAATTTCCAAAAAGTTCATTATATTGTTGAATTGTAATCAATATATCACGAGGTTTATTACCAAGGCCACCATCAATAAATCCTTGAGTTTCCATCTGGTCAATGATACGTGCAGCACGTGCATACCCAACCTGGAATCTCCTTTGAATCATGGATATTGATGCCTTACCATTTTTCATTACAAGTTTTAGTGCTTGTGGCATAAGTTCATCCATCTGTCTCTCTGATGTAGCACCTACTGCAGGCTTTCCAGAATCTTCTTCCTCTTGCTGTGGCTCGGCATATATCTCTTTTTGTATCTCCTCATCGTATTCAGAAATATTGTTGTCTTTTATATACTGGATCACAGCTCTGATTTCATCATCTGGCACAAACGCAGCTTGAAGACGAACTTTTTGGTTGCTGTCTTGTCCACCATACAGCATATCGCCTTGTCCAAGCAATTTTTCAGCACCAATTTCATCAAGAATTGTACGACTGTCCACTGCACTTGACAAAGAGAATGCAATTCTTGTTGGCATATTATTTTTAATGACACCGGTTACAATATCAACAGATGGACGCTGCGTTGCAACAACCATATGAATACCACTTGCACGACCAAGTTGAGTTATACGTTGAATTTTGCTTTCAACATCTTTCTTTGCAACACCCATAAGTTCTGCAAGCTCATCAACCACAATAACAAGATATGGAAGTTTTCTTTCTTGACCTTTTTTAACCTTATCCAAGTTGTTATATTGATCAATTTTTTGACAGCCATTATCCACAAGAAGTTGATATCTTCTTTCCATCTCTTTAACTGCCCAATTTAAAGCATTGATAGCTTTTGAAGTATCAGATACTACCTCTGGCAACATAAGATGTGGCATGCGATTATACATGGCAAATTCAACACGCTTTGGGTCTACCATAATAAACCTTAATTCTTCTGGGGAATGTCTGAACATAAGGCTTAAAATAAGTGAGTGTAAAAATACTGACTTACCAGAACCAGTCGAACCAGCAACAAGTAAGTGCACCATTTTTGAAAGACCTTTTACAATAATTTCTCCAGAAATATTTTTACCAATTGCCACTGGCAAATCGCCCTTAAAGTTTCTGAATGTTGGGGACTCAATAAGTTCTCTCAATCCCACAGTCGTTGAAGAATCATTGGCAACCTCAACACCAAAGGCATTTTTACCAGGAATTGGCGCCTCAATACGAATACCATTTTTCGCAGCAAGCGCCATTGTCATATCCCTTTCGTATGACAGAACTTTTGAAACCGGAATACCAATAGGCATACTGAGTTCATACCTTGTAACCTTTGGACCACGCACAACATTGATGACTTTTGCTGGGATTTTAAAGGTATTAAGCGTATTTTCCAAAATTGCAGACTTTTGTTTATATTCTGCAGAATGATCTTCTTTCTCTTCTTTAATAAGACTTAAAAGTGTGGTTGGCGGAGCATTATATTTTCTGTTAAGTTGATTTACAAAGCTGATTTTTTCCACTTTTTCAGGCTTTTTAGCTTCTTCTTTAAGTTTCCCTCTACTATCTAACAATTCACTAAAATCTCTTACGTTTTCTTCAGCTCTTGGTTCACTTTCCTTCAGTGTTATTCCAAATGCACTTGCATCAGCAAGATAGTCATCAGCACGAAGTCTTCTGTCCTGTCTTGTAAGTCTTGAACCAAACTCTACACTCTCTTCACTTTGTTCAAGAGGACTTGGATTATAGTTTCCATTTACACTTGAAATAGTTTCTGCATTTTGGTTGTTAAGCCGATTTAGTCGTTGATCTCTTCTTGTATCTGCCGCAAGATTTTGTGTCTGTTTTTGAGACACACTTTGTCCAAATATATTTTCTTCCTGTTTTTGTTGATCATCTTGCAAATTGTTTAAATTTTCTTGCCTTACGTTTCGAGAGTTTGCACGAATATTTGCAGTTGGTCTGTATGTACCCCAACTTGTCTTTACAAGTCCATCGTCATTGTCAAATGTAACATCTTCATTTTCTGCAGAATTGTTATTTTCTTCTTGTTTGTCAAAAATATTGTTCTGTTGCTGTGATCTTGAAGAAAACTCTCTGCGCCAAGCATCACGTTCGCTTGGGTCTCGATCAAAGATATTTGGCACTTTGGGAGCATCGCCAAAAAGTACATCATGTGCTGATCTTGGCTGCTGAATTTCTTGCTGTTTCTCTTGCTCTTCTTCTTGCGTTTGACCATCACCAAACAAAACACGATGCGAATAATCATATGACGATGTTTTGTCAGTATTTTCTTCTTTATTAATACCTATTTGAGAGTCAAACTCGTGGCGTATTTCAGCTTCATTTTCTTCATTTCTCTGCCACAATTCAGACAATTGCTGTGTCTGCTGCGTGTCTGTCAACTTGTCGTTAAGACTTTCAATATATCTTAACTCTTCTTCAATTTGATCCTTTTTGCTCGCTTGATTTTCCCCAACATTTGCTCTATATTTTGTTTTCTTATCAACAGCTTTTTTGTTGTTTCTTACGATAAGATAGTCAATAAACAACCCTACAAAAAGAGTTGCCATTATTGCAAACAATACATAGGTTGCACCCAGTCCAATAAGACAGCGGAAAAAATAGACAAAAATGCCCATCAAAAGTCCGCCCACAGTCACGCCATTTGTCAAATTAAAGCATGCACTTACATAGTTGCCAAAATCCTTAAATCCAACAAATTCGTCAAACATCAATCCTGATGTGAAGGCAATATGAAGCAGACAAAAAATACTTAAAAACGCAAATGCCAAATAAAGAGTAAATTTTTTATCAAAAACATATTTAAGATCCATTAAAAGCGCAACACCAATGAGAAAAAGCAGTAAATTTAATGGATAAAAAAGCACACCAAATATTCCCAATAAAATATTTCCGATCATAAGAAATGATGGAAAAATACCTGCAAGCGCGCCCAAACAGCCCAAAATCAAAAGAGCTGCCCCGACAATACGTTTTTTCCTTTTATTATTTTGTTTTTGTTCAGGCAAAGATTTCAAAATAACACCTCGTAAATTTAATCAACATATTTCATACAATCAATTTCAACAGGATTGCCTATGTATGCAATGTAAAGTTTAGTAAAGTCAAAAACTTCCACAAGCAAATCGTTCGCATCATTTACTTTTAAAAGTTCAATTTTCATAAGTTCGCTGGCTTGATTGAAGCTCTGTTTATTGATTGCAATTTCCTTTGCAGAAAGCAGAGCCAATTTTTCTGAACTTTCAGTATTTTCAAGATACTTAATTATATATGAATTTTTCTCAAACTCAAACTCTGTGTCTGTAATGCCAACCTCAACAATATCTTTGATTGCAGCAACGACGCTGTCAAGATAAAGATTGACATTATCAAAATCAACAATACATTCAATTGTTATCTTACCATTATTGGCAAAATTTACATTTGTAATGCTCTCTTGGTGGAAAAATTTAAGGTTTTGCAATCTTGAACTTAAATTTCTTTCCAAAACCGGAACACAGATATCAAGTGCATATTTGTCTGCCCTTTTATACGAAACAGCTGGAAAAGACAAAAACAATCGACTTTGATTAAGCTTCTTATTTTTCGATCTTTGTCCACCATAGAAGTCATCAACTGGCGCAACAAATTTAAGTTTTTTGTATTCCCCACCTTCAAGGAATTTTGCATAAAAGGTTTTCATCACTTGTTCATATAATGCATCTGCGTCAACATCACCAACAAAAGACAAAATAGTATTCTTTGGTGTGAGCACTCTGCTTAAGAAATTTTTGGAATCTTCAGCCGTCATTCTTGAAATTGTTGTGTTAGTACCATATTTTGGGTTTGCAAGACCAGTTCTGTAAAACAATGCTTGGTTTACCATACGCTCCAAAATATACATAGGATTTTGTTGCACTTTATTAATATCAGAAAGTAAACTTGCCCTTACCTTAAGTCCTGCTGCTTCAGCAAAAACACTGTCGAAGGCAATGTGATAAAGTATGTCAACAGCCTTCTCCACATTATCAAAAGTGGTTTTTGCAGTCACATAAAGCGCTTCAGCAGTGTTACCACAAGACAGAACCACACCATTACTTTTTGCAAAAGCCATAAGTTGAGAATAAGTCGGATAATTTTTTATTCCCATTAAAAGCATTCTGGAAGTAAATTCAGAAATACCACTTTCATAATTTTTTTCACTTTGAGTTCCTGCTGTGACATATAAAGACACAGAAACAAGTGGTGTTTTTTCTTTCTTGATAATGGACAATCTCAATCCATTTGGATAGGTTCTTATTGACATAGTTTTCCTCCATAGTAGCGGTTATTTTTCAAAAAAATAACTTTACATTGTCATTATAACACAAAAAAATCTGTTTATAAAAACAGATTTCAATATTTTTTTCATAATTTTCAAGTTTTTTACATGTTTAATTGTATTTCAGGCTGTCAATGCCCCACTTTTTTACAATTTTAAAGAAAAAATCAGTGCACAAGTCGAAATGGACCTATGAACATGTGCACTGATATATTTATACCATTATTTTTATTTGTCAAGTTTTTCTTATTTTAACATCATTTACGAATTTCTTACGTACTTATTATACCCAGTTTTATCACTGGTCGTTTGAGTGAATGATCCTGTTATATACGTTCCAACACTTGTGATTGTATCTTTCACATATATTGTTGTGGCATATGCAAGTAAGTATGAACCTGATGAAGCCAATCCTGCAATTGTTGAGGAATCTATTGTTACACTTGTAAGTCCACTGCAATT
>CAKJZE010000033.1 GCA_918285425.1 Clostridiales bacterium | reverse complement strand
TAACAAGAAAAAAATAATAATATATATTTATATATAATATATATGGGAACACACTTCGGCTTGGGGAACCAACACACTCATTTTTGCTTTGTTAGAGAAAAATAATATTTTTCAATCTTGTCTTGTTAGAAAGCCGCCCTCACTTATATAGTAAAATCGTATAGCACCGAATTTGCTAAAACACTTATTTTGTCGGGGAATGTGAGAACTAAAAAATTGGATTTTCTAAAAAATTTTTTATACCCCTCTATAATATTAAGGACACCTAGTTGCAATTTGTCCGTGTATTTTTAACCGTTTTTTTTCAAAATTACGTAAAATTTTTTTTAAAAAATAATACTAACAATAAACTTTTATGTTATAATAATCTAAATTTAGGAGCTTTTATGGAGTACAGAATTGCTACAATACAAGATTTAGAGATTATTTGGAATAATAATATCGCAAAACATCCTGATGATGAAAGATGGGTTAGATGGAAAAAACAATATATTGAAGATAACTTAAATGGTAGAAGTATAACTTTCGTAGTTGTTAATGATAATACCCCTATAGGTGAAATAACTATGGTTATATCAAATGAACATAAAGATGTTGTTGAACTACCTCAATTATGCGATGGAACTAGCACTGTGTATATGTGTGCTTTTAGAATTGAAAAAGAATATGAAGGTAAAGGATATATTTCAAAACTAGTAAAGTATGCAGAAACTTATGCAAAAAATATGGGTAGGAAATATGCGATAATTGGAGTTAATGCTGCAAACATAAGAAATATGCAGATATACTTTCATTTTGGATATACAAATTTTCTATTTGCAAATGAAGAAAAAGATAGAGACAAATTAGAGACAGTTCTATTTTATAAAAAGGAATTATAATGGAAGCAATAATTAAACAAATTTTAAAAAAAGAAAATATCAATGCTAAGATGATTAAAAAAGCAACGTCAGGATTTACAAACATTGTTTATTTTGCAGATGGTTTTGTGATTAAAATAGCAACAGATGAATATACAAAAAATAAACTTGAAAAAGAAATAAGTATATACAAAAATATAAAAATAAACAACATACCAAATTATATTTCAAGCGGGACAATTAATGATTATACATATTTAATAATTTCAAAAGTAAATGGTGTTGGGTTATATTCAATTTGGCATACACTTTCCTACGAGCAAAGAGTGAATTGTGTTAAACAAATTGCGAAGATTTTAAAAGAGTTTAATAAGCAAAATGCTGAATTTTTAAGTGATGAATATAAAATGACTGACTGGGCTGAAAATATTAAAAACAAACTTAAAAACGTTTCAAATGGATTAAAAAAACTAACATTAGATACAAAGAAACTAGACAGATTTATTAACTATAAAGTCAATAACTACTTTGGTGAAAATAATTTTGGGCTTGTATACAATGACTCTCATTTTGACAACTTTATCTATGATAATGGGAAACTATCACTTATCGATTTTGATAGAGTTGTATATGCACCAATAGACTATGAAATGTTAATTTTTAAAACTATGTGTGACAATCCAAGCAAATTTGCAAGTGAAGAAGACGAAGATAAGATTATTGATAGCGATTATTCAAATGTTTATGATTCGTTTAAATTATACTATAAAGAAATGTTTAATGTCGCAAATGTAGAAGAAAGAATTAAAATTTACCAATTCATATACTTGGCAGACCAAGCAATAAATATGAAAAATAGACAAATTGGAAATTCTTGGGCAAAAGAGTTGCTAGTGGATTTTATAAAAGACTTTTGCATTTCCTAAAAGAAAATTAAAAAATACTTACAAAATCAATATAAATTTGTTAGATTTTACATAACACAATTTAATACGAGTTTGATTAGTAAACAAAGGCTTTTTAGGGGATTTGGTGGTAAAAAATAAGAAGAAATAAAATGTCTTTATATCTTCTCTTAATCAGGCGGTCCGGGGTTCGAGCCCCCGATGACCCACCAAAAAAAGAAAGATGCAAACTTTCTTTTTTTCATATAATGAAGAAAGGAGTTGTTATGCTGAGTTATGTTTTTTCACAAATTTTTGTAATATTTGCTATGACTGCATTAGGCATGTCATATTTTATGAAAAAACGTAAGATGATACTTTTGCTTCTTATAATAAGTACAACTTGTTTTGCTGTTGAATATTTACTTCTGGGTGCAATGTCTGGTGTTTTTATCAACTGTGTGGGCATTGTAAGAATAATTTGGTTTTATTTTGACAATAAAACCGAAAAGAAAAATTATGTATCACTTATTGTAATTTCAGTGCTGATTGTGGCAATGGGGATAATTTCATATAAGTATTGGCAAGATGCTATGCTTGTTGGGCAAAATCTTGTGTTTACATTTGCCATTTGGCAAAAAAGTGTCAAAGTTTATCGCTGGTTTGCGCCATTTTGTGAAATTCCATTTATTATATACAACATAACATATAGGTCTTTATTTGGAGTGATTGCAGAGGTAATAGTTACAATAGTGTCTGTGATTGCACTTATAATGTTATATGTTGGGAAGAAAGATTATAAAAAAGAAATAGATGTAAAGATTGAAGAACAAGAAGGAGAATAAGATGAAAACTGTTTTAATTACTGGTGCATCGCGGGGTATTGGCAGAGAGATTGCACTTGCTTTTGCAAAAGATGGTTGCAATATTGTCATAAATTATCATAACAGTGAAAAAGAAGCCTTTGATCTTGCAAAAAAGATTGAAAATATGGGTGGGAGGGCACTTGTTGTGCAGGCAGATGTCAGTAAACCTGATGATGCAAAAATGCTTGTCATTAAGGCAATGTCAGTCTTTGGAAAGATTGATGTGCTTGTAAATAACGCAGGAATTACACTTTATAAGCTTTTAATTGACAGTAGTGATGAAGAAATACAAAATATTCTTGCAACCAACCTTAATTCTGTGATTTTCATTTCAAGAGAAGTTTGCAAAAACATGATGCAATATGATGGGGGTAAAATTATCAATATTTCATCAAAATGGGGTATTGTTGGTGGAAGTGGAGAAAGCGTATACAGTGCTTCAAAAGCGGGAATTATAGGATTTTCAAAGGCGCTTGCAAAGGAAGTCGGATTATCTGGTATAAATGTAAATGTTGTTGCACCTGGGGTGATTGAAACTGATATGATAAATAATCTTTCACAAGAAGATAAAAAAGTGCTTGAAAGTCAAATCACACTTGGGAAAATAGGAAAACCACAAGATGTTGCAAATGTTGTAAAGTTTCTTGCCTCAGATGACGCCAATTACATAACCGGTCAAGTTGTTGAAGTTGATGGTGGTTGGGGAGTTTAAATCCATAAATACATTGAAAATAAAGTAAAATAAAGTAATATGACAGACATAACACTTATGTCTGTCATATTACTTTATCTATTCTAAATATATTAATTCACAAAATCATCTGCAATTTTCATAAAATAAGATAGTTTTGGAGTGAGTATGTGCAGGTTTGTGATTGATTTAAAAGCAATACTGGATAATTTTAGCAAGGCAAAGAAAAAACTTTGTAATGGAGTAAAAATTTGTGCAGTAGTCAAGGCAAATGCCTATGGTTTTGGGGCAGAAAAAATAGCAAAGCTTTTGGAAAATCAAACAGATTATTTTGCCGTTGCAAGGCTTTCAGAATTTTTAAAACTTAAAAAAATTGGTATAAAGGCGCCAATTTTAATTTTGTCACCACTTCTTGAGAGTGACATGAAAATTGCAATAAAAAGTGGCGCAGAAATAGTTATCACATCAACAGAAACTCTTTTGTGTGCGATAAAATTTGCCAAGGAATATCAAGTGCAGGCAAAAGTGCATTTAAAAGTTGACACTGGCATGAATAGATATGGATTTAAAGATGTCAATGAATTTAAAAGTGCACTGAAGATGATTAAAAGATGCAGATGGATTAAACTTATTGGGGTATGTTCGCATTTTTATGCGAGTGATGATGAGACTGTAAAAAAGCAACTCTATGTCTTTGAAAAGTTCAGAAAAATAACAATAAAAGCAGGATTTAAGCCTATTTTTCATATTGCAAGTTCTGCAAAACTTGGTGATAATTCTTGTCAATGTGATATGGTGCGTCTAGGAATTGATTTGTATTCAAGTGACAATCATGCATTTGAAACTCAAGTTTTACAGATTAAGCAGATAAACTGTGGAGAGTGTGTGAGCTATGGTGGAACATTTAGAGCAGAAAAAGATATGAAAATTGCTGTTTGTGGGGCGGGCTATGCTGATGGCGTATGCCGCAAGTTGTCTGGAGTTGGTAAAGTTACAGTAAATGGTAAGATTGCAAAGATTGTTGGGCGAATTTGTATGGACTGTTTTATGATTGATGTGACCAATCTTGATGTTGTTGTTGGAGATAAAGTGTATATTTTTGGTAAAATGCAGGAAAGTTGTGTTTCTGTTTGCGATATTGCTAAAATGTGTGATACAATACCATATGAGATATACACAGGTATCTCTGCAAGGGTGAAACGTGTATATCACTGGGGGCAATATGCAGGTAATTTCAGGAAAATATCGTGGCAGAAAACTTGTAAGTCTTGATACTCAAGACACAAGGCCAACGTTAACGCGTATTAAGGGTTCGCTTTTCGACATAATACAGGACAGTTTGCCAGAAAGCGTTGTGCTTGATTTGTTTGCGGGTAGTGGTGCGCTTGGAATTGAGGCATTAAGTCGTGGTTCCAGATATGCGTATTTTGTTGATAAAAACGCAGAAAGTAAGAAAATAATTGAGAAAAATTTAAAAAACATAGACAGTAATTTTTTTGAAATAATTAATGATGATTGTTTTAATGCGCTTGACATTTTGAGTAAAAAGGGTGTAATATGTGACCTAGTTTTCATGGATCCGCCATATCAAAGCGAGCTGTATTTGCCTTGTCTTAATGCTTTAAGTCAAAAAAAGTTGCTTAAAAATGGTGGGAAAGTTTGCATGGAACAACTTGTAAAAAACTCTTTACAAGTGGTACCAAAATGTTATACAATACTAAAGTCCAAAAATTATGGGGATAAAAATATAACCATTTTGGAGTATAAAGGATAGTTATGGAAGACATTAATGCACTTATTGAAGAATTGGAGGAAGAATTTGCAAAAAGCAAATCCGGTTTGTTTGGCAAGAAAGCGAATATGGAAAAATGTGAAGAACTTGTTGAAGAGCTCAAGCGTTCATTGCCAGCTGCAATTCAAGAGGCGACTTACATACTTTCTCAACGAGACAAGATAATTAACCAAGCTAAAGAGATGGCTGACAAGACCTTGAAAGAAGCAGAGGTCAGGGCAGAACAACTTTTAAGCGAAGGTGAACTTATTAAGAAAAGTGAAGAGGAAGCTGAAGAAATTGTTGAAAATGCTGAAAAAAAAGCAGATCAACTTTTCGCCGTCACCAGAGATAATATTGATAAACTGCTTAAATCTGTTGAAGATTATTTACTGCAAAATCTTCATGTTGTACGTACTAATCGTGAAGAGTTAAATAGTGGAGATGTTCTCAAAAATATTCAAAATAAAAATAAGAAATAGTATTTTTTAAGAAAGCAAATGGCTTTCTTTTTTTATGTTTTTATAAAATTAAGGTAAATGCTATAAGACTTGTTATAAAAGCTATGAAGCCTTGTAAAAGTTTGCCAAATATAAACTTATGATTTTTAAGTGGCGTGTTATTTAAAAATGACAGGGATTGAAAGATTATTGAAAAACCACTGAAAGATAACAAAAAGGCGATAATTGACAGCGAGATGACAGTATTTGAAGAGCTTAAGATTTGAATACCTTTTGTCATTTCAATCATGCCTGAAACTGTGCCAAGTGAAAGACTTTTGTTGTGAAGTAAAATATTTATAAAATTTGCAAGCACTTGCAGAATTTTTATGTTTGCTAAAAGATCAATCATCATATAGAAAAAAGCGATGTAAAAGGCAACTGTCAAAAGACTTGTTGCTGTGTCAGATGCTGCATGTGATATGATATTTAAAGTGTTTTTTGATTGGTTTATATTTGAAATATCTGTGGGTGAAAAAGAATATTCATGTTTGTTATTTGTCCCTTTAATTTTCTCAAACATACTTAATATAAGCACTGAAAGAAAAGTTGAGAAGATGTTTATTAAGTATAAAATCACACCTAAATTAAAATTATTGAGCATCAGAACTCCAACTGTACCTATTATAAATATTGGGCCAGAAGTTGAACAAAGTAAAGAAGTTTTCAGAAGATGTCTTTCACTTATTTTATTTTGCAGGTATAGCTCACTGGTCAGTTTTGCACCCACTGGGTATCCTGAAATGCAGCTTGCAAAAAAACCATAAAATGCATGACCATTAAGTCCAAACAGCTTTTTGGCAGGTGCATTTAAAAAAGTTGTAACTTTATCAAGGTTAAGATTAATTATAACTTTAGTGAAAAACATAAATGGCAAAAGCCCTGGAAGTACAGCTGTTGTGAAAAGCAAAAGTCCTTTTGTGACGCTTTGAGCATAATAAGCAGGATTGGTTAAAACTGCAAACATCAATAATAAAATGGCTATGGTGAGCATTACTTGACCAAGATTTAATTTTTCTTTATTTTTTATTTTACTTTTCTTGTAAATTGTTGTATCATAATTCATATAAAACTATATGAAGATGCACTGTTAATTATAAAGAAAAGGAGAAATCAGATGTTTGAAAATAAAACTAAACTCTTTGATATATCACCTAAGCAGTATTTAATGCGACTTGTTATAGTTTGTATGTTTTGTGCATTTGCTCTTACGCTATATTTCTTGGGAGTGATCAACTTTGCTTGTGTATTGCTTATAGTTTGTGGTGGTCTTTGGAATTTATTTGTCCCTATTAACACATTCGCATCTTTTGCTTTTTGTCTTGTGGTTTGCTCTTTATATGCTCTTTTTGCGATAGGTGAGGGTCTGTATTCAAATGCTATTTTGTATTTTGTTGTCTATGTGTTTCTTCAGTATGTTGTTTGGGTACTTTACAGTGAAAATGATATGGCAATAAATGATAAACAATTATCAGTCAACACATCATACCTTGTCACATGCGTACTTGCAATAAGTTTGGCTTTAAGCTTTGCAATATCGATTGTTCAAGGAAACCAAATTTTGCCTCTTTTGGACGCGGTGACAGCTTGTATGTTGGGGCTTTCTGCATTTTTACAATCATTTAAATACCGTGAGTATTTTATTATAAGACCAATTGCCTTGATTTTTGCAATTTTACTTTGGATTTTTACTGGCTATATCAATGGCTATGGCGGTGCTAATGTCACAGCAATTGTCATGTATGTTATGTATCTTGTGCTTGATATGCTGACAATTGGTTCGCGTGTATACAACATTGTGTTTGATGGTAAAGGCAAAAAGAAAAATATAGAACAGAACAAAGATAAGATTGATAATAAAAAAGCCATCTTAAAGAAGATGACTGTAAATAGCGAAGAGGAAGAAGAAATTAAAGACAACATAAATGCTTAAATAAAGATTGTTTTATCCTCTTCATATGGTTGATTGTTGCATATGTTATGAAGATTTGATGCATTTTGTGCAATGTCAATAATGAGCCTTTGATTTTGGTCAAGGCTTTCTTTATCTTTTGCTGAAATTATAAGCTTTCTTTTTGACTCTTTCAAAATTTGGCTTAAAAGTTTTTTCCTTGATTTTGAAACTGCCAAGACATTTACAGGTAGATTTTTGTTAAGTATTTCTTTAAATATTGATTTGCTGATATTAAAATATGAAAGTATAAGCTGGCGGCGGATTCTGCTTTCTTTGAAATTTTTAGTGTTCATCACATTTACAATGTCTTTTGTTGTGTAGTAGCTTTTACAATTGTCTGATATCATATGAGCAAGGGCAGTGTTCACGTCATTTATTTTTTCAAGCTCTTCATAACTTTTTTCTCTTATATTATTGATAATCAGTGTGTCAAATTTTGTTGCAGAAAGCTGAATATTGTTTGATTTAATGTTTTTAAGTTGTGCGAAAGTATAAGCAGGTACATATTTTTTGCATTTATTCACTTTACCGGCGTATATCAATTTTCTTATTGCTGTTGCACTTAAATAATGAACACCATTAATTGTTACAGGTTTGAAGTTATTATAACCTCCATCTTTGCGTTGAATAAATATTGGTTGAATTTGTGCATTTAAAGAGTACAGCGCAGTCAGGTATTCAACTGCAAGAATATTGTTTGGATCACTGAAAATCTCATTAAGTTCATTTTTTATATTTGGATAGCACGATTGATACGCAAGTTGAAAGGATTTATTATAATCCATGCCAGTTTTTATATAACTTTTTATGAGAGTTGTTACTTTTTCAGGCTCGTTTGCTTTAATTTTTGCAATTTTGTTTAAAATAGCTGTGTCACTGACTTTAACACCGAAGGCTATGTGTGATACATTAATATCTTTCAAAATTTTGACAGCTCCGCGTGCGAAATATTCAGCAGAAGATAGCGAAAGTGCAAGTGGAAGCTCTATAACAATGTCTGCTCCTGCTTGTATGGCAGAAGTCGCACGTTCATACTTGTTAATCAAAGCCATTTCGCCACGCTGCATAAAATTGCCGCTTGTTAAACAAAGACAGTCAAGACCATATTGTTGCTTTACTTGGTCAATTATATACTTGTGACCATTGGTAAAAGGGTTAAATTCTGAAATTATTCCACAAATTTTCATAAAAAATCTCTTTAAACATTTTATTTTTTTGTTTTTATGCTTTATAATATTAATTATAAAATATTTGTACGATATTTGCAAGGGGAAAAGTATGTTTTCATTTAAGAAAAAGAAAAATGAGCATGATGCGTTAAAAGTCATTATTGACAAAGCTGTTGGAAGTGGTAAAAAAATTGTCTTGCCAGAGGGCACTGATCAGCGAGTTATTGATGCAGCAATTAAAGCCACTGAACTTAACATTTGCAAGGTCGTTTTGATTGGAAACAAAATTATATTGCAAGAGAAATGTTCTAAAAAAGCATTGCGTAATATTGAAATTATTGATATTCAAAGCGAAAGCAAAAAGCGTGAAATGTATGCAAGATCACTCTATGAACTTAGAAAAGAAAAGGGCATGACTGAAGAAAAAGCTTTTGAATTGCTTAAAAATCCAATGTACTTTGCAACCATGATGCTTAAACAAGATGACGTTGATGGTATTGTTGCAGGTGCTGTCTATGAGTCTGCAGAAGTTATGCGCCCTGCACTTCAAATAATTAAAAGTAAGCCAGATGTTTCAAAAGTGTCAAGTTGCTTTATTATGGAAATGCCAGAAAATGTGTCATTTGGTGAAAATGGTATGATGCTTTTTGCAGATTGTGGACTTATTCAAAATCCAACTGACAGCGAGCTTGCAGAAATTGCTATTGAAACTGCAAAAACTGCAGATACAATATGTGGAATAAAACCAAGAGTTGCTATGTTGTCATATTCCACAAAGTCTGACGCTGATATTGAATTTGAAGATATACAGAAAGTTAAAAGAGCATTTAAGATTGTTCGCAGGAAGGATTCTTCACTAATTGTTGATGGGGAGCTGCAGGTTGATGCAGCACTTGTTCCAGAGGTTGCAAAATCAAAATGCCCTGGCTCAAGTTTGGAAGGTAAGGCTAATGTACTTATATTTCCGACTCTTGATGCTGGCAATATTGGCTATAAACTTGTGCAAAGACTTGCTGGTGTTCGTGCAATTGGACCGGTACTACAGGGGCTTAAAAAGCCAGTCAACGACCTTTCAAGAGGTTGTACTTCAGAAGAGATAGTTATTGCAATGGCAATCACTGCCTTGCAATCTAAAATAAGTATAAAAGGAGAATAAATATGAAAATTTTAGTTATTAATGCGGGAAGTTCAAGTGTAAAGTATCAATTATTTGATGCAGATAATGAAAAACTTTTGGCAAAGGGATTGGTGGAAAGAATTGGTCTTGAAGACGGAATTTTAACACACAAGGTAAACGGTAAGGCACATGAAATAAGACAAAAACTTGAAGATCATGCACAGGCTCTTGAGCTTGTTATGAAGACACTTGTTGACAAAGAAATTGGTGTTATTAAAAGTCTTGATGAGATTGGGGCAATAGGTCACAGAATACTTCATGGTGGAACAATTTATAAAAAACCAACTTTAGTTGATGCAAAAGTGCTTAAAAACTTGGAAAAGTTAATACCGCTTGGGCCACTTCATATGCCAGCTAATATTAATGGAATTAAAGCTTGTATGAAAGTTATGCCAGGTAAACCTAATGTTGCACTGTTTGATACGGCATTTCATTCAACCATGCCAGAATACGCCTATACATATCCACTTCCATATGAATGGGTTAAAAAATATAATGTACGTAAATTTGGTTTCCATGGTATGAGCCATGACTATATTTCACGTACAGTTGCAGAACTTGAAGGAAAGAAAAATCTTAGAATTATCAGCTGCCACATTGGTAATGGTGCAAGTGTTTGTGCCATTAAAAATGGAAAGTGTATTGATACATCAATGGGGCTTACTCCGCTTGAAGGACTTATGATGGGTACACGTTGTGGTGATGTTGACCTTGCTGTTGCTGAATATGTGATGCAGCAGACTGGTATGGATATACATGAGTTTATCACTGTAGCCAATAAAAAAAGTGGACTTCTTGGAATCAGTGGTGTATCAAGCGATATACGTGATATTAATAAAGCTGCAAGTGATGGAAATAAGCAAGCGCAACTTTCTCTTGAGATGGATTATTACAGGATTAAAAAGTATATTGGCTCATATGCTGCTGCGCTTGGCGGAGTTGACGTTATTGTATTCACAGCAGGATCTGGAGAAAATCGTGATGAACTTCGCGAGGCTGTTATGGACGGCATGGAATTTATGGGTGTTGACTTTGATAAAGATGCTAATAAAAACTTCACTCGTGGAGAGATATGCCTTATATCTAAGCCATCTTCTAAAGTTAAAGTTTATGTTATTCCAACAGATGAAGAACTTGTAATTATGAGAGATACTAAAAAAATAGTGGAAAAAATCAGCTAAATCGTGCTGAAAATAAAAAATATCGTTGACAAGTGGGGTAAATAAGTATATAATTGCCTTGCGCTTGTAGAAGGAGATAATGTTATGCTTAATATACAAAAAGCACTTAAGTCCCCTTTGGAAGAGTTCACATTTAAATCTTCGGTTTCAGTTGATTTTGAGCCAGAGACTTTCTCGAACAACTTTGTGGATTCAATCGCAACTGTAAATATGAATTATTATGTAGACTATGACAATGTGATTCATATAAAAGGTTTTGTTGATGTTCCATGTAAGTTTGTTTGTGACAGGTGTGCGGGAATCTTTCAGAAAAATTTATATTTTGATTTTGAGGAAGAGATTTGCAAAAAATCTGAAACAGATGAAGATGATGATGGCTTTGCATATGATGAAAACGGGAATGTTGATATTCAAGAGATAGTTAAAAATTTGATTATTACCAATTTCCCAACAAAAATCTTGTGCAAGCCAGATTGTAAGGGTCTTTGTCAAGTTTGTGGTGTCAACCTGAACGATCAGGAATGTGAACATCAAAATAAAAAAATAGGTAAAAATAATCCTTTTGCGGATTTATTAAACAAATTAGGAGGAAAGAATAATGGCAGTTCCAAAAAGTAAGGTTTCTAAATCAAGAGGTAGATCAAGGGTTGCAAACTGGAAAGCAACAGCACCTACACTTGTAGAGTGCCCACAATGTCACGCAAAGAAAGCTGCCCATGCTGTATGTCCTGAATGCGGATATTATGCTGGGGAGAAGAAGATGCTTGTGAAGGCTGACGAAAAGAAATAATTTTAGGGCGAAAATTGGCACTTATGCTTCGTTCTTAAAAAAATTCCCACACAGTCACGTATGTAAATACGCTCGTGCGTGGGAATTTTTTTGTGCCTTGCCTAACTACCAATTTTCGCCCTAAAAAACGTTGAGAATACAGAAAATTAAAATCAATTTATATATACTTGCAATTGTTTAAAATATTATTATATTGCATAAAAGTACTATGTCAGGCACAGGTCATATGTGTGACATAGTACTTTTTATTGATTTTATCAATAAAATTTGGTTATTTGTTTGTAAAAGAGCAAATGTTTATTATATAATAATAAAAGTATAATTATATTTGGAGGCTTTCTATGAAAATTGCTATTGATGCTTTTGGTGGTGATAATGCTCCTCTCGAAATCGTTAAGGGTGCAATAACTGCAGTAAATTTAATTGATGATGTTGAAATTGTTTTGGTTGGTAAAAAACAGCCTATTGTTGATATTTTAAGCGAATATGGATATGAAGGTGATAAAATTGAAATCCTTGAAGCTGATGAAGTGATAACAAATGAAGAGTCGCCAACAACAGCCATACGAACAAAGAAAAACAGTACTATTGTTGTGGGGTGCAACCGTCTTAAAGCTGATGATGAAGTTGTTGGATTTATAAGTGCAGGAAGCACTGGCGCAATACTTTCTGGTGGTGTCTTTATTGTTGGAAGAATGCCAGGGGTTCTTCGTCCAGCACTTGCACCAACTTTGCCAAATGTTAAAGGTGGTAAGTCTTTACTTATTGACTGTGGTGCGAACGTAGACTGTAAACCTGAATTTCTTGTGCAGTTTGCTCAAATGGGTACAATTTATATGAAAAATGTTTGTAAAGTTGAAAACCCAAAAGTTGGGCTTTTAAACATTGGCGTAGAAGATAAAAAGGGTAATAATCTCACGCATGAGGCTTTTGGGCTTTTGTCGCAAGCAAAAAATATAAACTTTGTTGGTAATGTTGAAGCTCGTGATTTACTTTCTGGAGATGTTGATGTTATTGTTGCTGATGGTTTTCATGGAAACATTGCACTTAAAGCATCAGAAGGTGCTATTAAAAATATGTTTAAACTTATGAAAGATCAAATTAACAAATCTGGCTGTTTTGCCAAATTAGGCGCTGCTCTTATGAAGAAAACATTTAAAAAACTGAAGAGTGGACTTGACTATAACCTTTATGGTGGCACTGCATTTTTAGGAGTAAACAAAATAGTTCTTAAAACACATGGAACAGCCACTGCACAGACTATTTTAAGCTGCGTAAATCAAGTTAAAGAAATTCATGAAAGTGGCATAATTGAAAATCTTAAGGCTAGTTTTAGTGAGAATTTATAGGGGTTACACTGATGCGAAAATTCGAAGCAAAATTAATTGAAGATATAATTGGTTATGACTTTCACGACAAAGAATTGCTTAAAACTGCTTTTACTCATTCAAGCTATGCAAACGAGCATAAAAAAGAGTCAAATGAAAGGCTTGAGTTTTTGGGTGACAGCATACTCTCTGTGGTCATATCTGAAGAGATATTTAAAAGATATCATAAAAGTGAGGGTGAACTGACTAAAATTCGTGCGTCACTTGTTTCTGAAAATTCGCTTGCATTTATTGCAAGTCAACTTGGCCTTGATAAGTTTTTATTGGTGGGTGAAGGCTTAAAACAAAAGCAACCAACTGCTGCCATGATTGCAGATTTATTTGAGGCTATGCTTGCGGCTTTTTATCTTGATGGTGGTATTGAAAAGACGAAAAAATTTGTTTTACACATCTTTGAAAGTGCACTTAATGACATAAAAAAGAGTGGTGTGCCAGACAGCTTTAAATCAAAACTGCAAGAGAGGTTTAAAAAGGATAAAATCATTTATCAAACCAGTGCAGCTGGTGAAGGTGAAGATAAATATTATACAGCCATTGTGCTTATAAATAATATTGCTTGTGGAAAGGGACAGGCTGGCAAAAAACGTGTTGCGGAAGAACTTGCTGCAGAGCAAGCACTTAAAAGTACAATAAGAAAATAAAGAGAGAGAAAATATGAACTTTAAAAAACTGGAAATTTATGGTTTTAAATCATTTGCTGATAAGCTTGAAGTCAAATTTGAAAATGGCATAACAGGTATTGTTGGTCCAAATGGATGTGGTAAAAGTAATGTTGCAGATGCAATACGTTGGGTTATGGGTGAACAGAGTGCAAAATCTCTTCGTGGATCTTCTATGCAAGATGTTATTTTTAATGGTACTGAAGCAAGAAAACCACAGAATTTTTCTGAAGTTTCACTCTATTTTGATAACTCTAAAAAGATTTTTCCAGTTGATTATGACGAAGTTGTGCTTACCCGTAAGCTCTACAGAAGTGGTGAAAGTGAATATACCATAAACAGAAATCCTTGCAGACTTAAAGATATTGTTGATATACTGCATGACAGTGGACTTGGAAGAGAAAGTTATTGCGTCATTGGACAGGGTAAAATTGACAGTTTGCTTTCTGCAAAACCTGAAGAAAGACGTTCAGTTTTTGAAGAGGCTGCTGGTATTGCAAAATTTAAAACAAGAAAGAAAGAAGCTGAACGTAAGCTTGAAACTACAAGAGATAACTTGACAAGATTAAGTGATATTATCAGTGAGCTTGAGTCAAGACTTGGACCACTTCAAAAACAAAGTGAAAATGCAAATAAATTTTTACAACTCCGCGAAAGACTTAAAACTTTAGAGCTTAACATATATGTTCATCAGTATGACTATGCTGCAGTAAATAAAGAAGAAATTGGCAAAAAACTTGCGGCTATTAAGGAAGAATTGGCAGTTAAAACTGCTGACTTTGAGAAAGCTGTTGAAAAATTCAATGCCTCTTCTTTTAAAATTCAAGAGCTTGATAAAAATATTGAGAATCTGCGTGATGAGCTTTTGGAGCTTACTGTCGGTCTTGAGAAAAAAAGTGGTGAAACCAAGCTTATTCAAGAGAAAATTTCATACTTTAATACAAGTAAAGACAAGCTTGAAACAGACATTAAACAAGATGAAATTTTGTCTGAAAATCTTTCAAAAGCACTTGAGGAAAAGAAAAAAGAGCTTGCAGTTCAAGAATCAATTTTAAGTGAACTTGTTAAGCAAAGTGATAAAATTAACGAAGAGTATTTGGAAGTTGCAGATCGCCTGCTTGCCCACGAAAAAGAGGCAGAAACACATGAGGGTGAACTCTTTGATACTCTTGAAAAAATTGGTGATGTCAAATCTAATTTGTCATCAATTAAAGCTGAAAAGCAGGCACTGGAAGACAAAAAAACTGAAGTTATCAATAAACAAGCAGAGATAGAACTTACACTTAAAAATCTTAATGATGAACTTATAGAGAGTCAAGATGCCTATGAGGCTCTTTTAAATAAAGCAGATGAACTTGCCACCAAAAGAGATGAACTTGTCAATAAAGCTGACTTATCAAATGACAAAGAAAATGAAATTGCAAAACAGCTTGATGATCTTAAAGTTGATTATCATACAAAGTTGTCACGCGTTCATGTGCTTCAAGAAATGCAAGAAGATAACGAGGGCTTTGTTATCCCAGTTAAAAGACTGTTAGAGCAGGCAAAAATTAATACGAAATTAAATAAGATGATTGTTGGTGTCGTTGCAAAGCTTATGCGTGTTCCAGAACGTTTGGAAACTGCCATTGAAATGGCACTGGGTGCATCTGTGCAAAATATTGTTACAAATACAGAGGAAGATGCAAAGTATATTGTTGGTTATTTAAAAGAAAACAGGTTTGGTCGAGCAACGTTCCTACCAGTTGACACTGTGAAAGAACGCAGTATTTCTGATTTTGTAAAATCAAAGCTCAACATGAAAGGGGTGCTGGGTGTAGCAAGTGATCTGATTGAATATGAAAGCGAACTTGCGCCTGTATTTAAACATCTTCTTGGTGCAACAGTAATTGTTGATACGCTGGACAATGCAACCACTCTTGCAAGGTCAACATCTTACTCTACAAAGATTGTTACACTTGACGGAGATATAATAAATCCTCTTGGAGCAATCACTGGTGGAAGTAAGAAGGAATCAACATATAATTTAATTGGGCGTGCTCGTGAGATTGAGGATCTTAACAAAAGTATAGAAGTAATTAAAAACGACGTAAAAATTCTTCTTGATAAACAACAAAAACTTAAAGATGCTGCAGAGAAAACTAATCAAGAGCTTATTAAAATTAATGATGAAATACATAACAATGAATTGCAGGCTGCAAAACAGACTGAAAATAACTATAGAATTGAAGATTTGATTTCTTCAACACAGCGTGAGCAAAGAAATTATGAATTTTCACTGCAGACCATTTTTGATAAGCTTGAGTATTTGGAAGATGCACTTGCAAAAGTTGAAAATCAAGAAAAACAGATGACAGATAAGAAACAAGAGGCCTCTGAAATAAAGCGTAAAGAGACAAGCCGTTTTGATGTTCTCCGCAAGCAAAGGGAAACATTATATGACAACTTAACTGAAATTAAGGTTAAAATTGCGTCTGGTAATTCTGTGATTTTCTCACTGAAAAATGAAATTGAACGCATTGAGACAAATATTGCAGAAAGCAACTATCGTTTACGTGAAAATAAGCTGGAATATCAAAAAACTCTTACTGATCTTGCAGAGCTTCAAGGTATGCTTGATGAGATGATGCAAGAATCTGCCTATAAGGGCAATATGGACAAATTGCAAGCTGTTCGTGATAAACTTGCAGGCCTTGACACATATAAGGCGCAGCTGCAAAGCGAAGTTGGCATTGCAGACCAAGAAAAAATGGCTCTTTCTGCTGAAATTCAGCGTGTAAGTGAGAAAAAGACCAAGGAAGAAATGAACCTTGCAAAAGTTGATACGGACATTGAGGCTATGCAGGAACGTGTTTGGGAAGAATATAACATGACATATGCTTCTGCGGTAGAGTTTAAATTGACTGACTTTGACCTTTCGGAAGGTTTGAGTGAATCGGCTAAAATTAAGAAGCAAATTTCAGCTCTTGGGTATGTCAATGTTGCGGCAATTGAAGAACTTAAAGAGGTTACAGCAAGATATGATGATCTGACCTCGCAAAGTGATGACCTTAAAAAAGCAGAAGATGACTTGATTAAGATAATTAAGGAACTTACAACTGAAATGGAAGGAAGATTTAAAGATGCATTTGATAAAATCAATATCAACTTCCAAAAGACATTTAAAGAATTGTTTGGCGGTGGCAGAGCTGAACTTCGTTTGGATCAGACAGAAGATGTAAGTTTGCTTGAATGTGGTATTGATATTATTGCAGAGCCACCTGGCAAGAAACTTCAAAGTATAACATTGCTCTCTGGTGGTGAAAAGGCACTCACTGCGGTTGCAATATTGTTTGCGATATTAAAACTTCGTCCAATGCCATTTTGTGTGCTTGACGAGATTGAGGCGGCACTTGATGATGCCAACGTTGAAAGATTTGCTAAATATCTTAAGAATTTCAGTGATTTTACGCAGTTTATTGTCATTACTCACAGAAAGCCGACAATGGAGCTGGCTGACTGTCTTTATGGTGTAACAATGGAAGAAAAAGGCGTCAGCAAGATGGTCAGCGTAAAACTGAGTGATGCTGTTAAACAGGCTGTATAAATTTAAATAAAAATCAAAATATAATAATGTTACAAAAGGAAAATATATATGAATGAAATGATGGGCTATTGTGGTATAGATTGTGAAAAATGTGATGTCTATATAGCAACAAAAAACAACGATGATAAACTCAGAGCAAAAACTGCTAAACTTTGGAGCGAACTTAATAATGCAACTATAACACCGGAAATGCTTTATTGTGAAGGTTGTAAAAGTAATGGCAAAAAATGTTACTATTGCAGTGATTTGTGCGAAATTTCAAAGTGTGCAAAACAAAAACAATTTGAAAACTGTGGCATGTGCAGTAAGGCTAAGCATTGCGAGACTCTTGCAGTGATACATTGTAACAATGATGATGCAAAAAATAATCTTGGTTTAAAATAAGGAGTTTAAAATGGGATTTTTTTCAAGACTTTTTGAGGGTATGAAGAAAACAAAAAAATCATTTGGTGAAAAGCTTAAATATATTTTTACTGGTAATGATTTGGATGAAAGTTTTTTTGAAGAACTTGAATTTGTATTGGTTTCGTCTGATATTGGTGCAGAAACAACTGAATATATCATTGAAGAGCTGAAAGAAAAAGCTAAAGAAAGAAAAATAAAGAAAACTGATGACTGCAAGCAGCTTTTAAAAGAAATTATGGTTGATATTTTGCAGGAAAATCCAGCTCAGCCACTGACTTATCCATGCGTTATTATGGTGCTTGGAGTAAATGGTGTGGGAAAGACAACAACTATTGGTAAACTTGCCAAGAAATTTACTGACGAGGGTAAAAAAGTAGTGCTTGCAGCTGCAGACACTTTCCGTGCCGCCGCCAGTGATCAGCTTGAGGTTTGGGCTAATCGTGCAAAAGTAAAAATTATTACTAACGAGCATGGCTCTGACCCAGCGGCTGTTGTCTATGACAGTATTGCCTCTGCAAAGGCAAGGGAAGCAGATGTGCTTTTGATTGATACTGCGGGCAGACTTCACAACAAGGCAATCTTGATGGAAGAATTGAAAAAAATATCTCGAGTAGTTCAACAACAATGGCCAGAAGCAGAGTATCATAAAATGGTGGTTGTTGATGGAACAACGGGTCAAAATGCTGTAAATCAGGTGGATTTATTCAACCAAGCAATTGAGCTTACTGATGTGACGATAACAAAGCTTGATGGAACAAGTAAGGGGGGATTTTTGCTTTCACTTGCAAAAGACTATGATGTTGCAATTCGTTATGTGGGTGTGGGGGAAACTGCGGAGGATCTTCTTGATTTTGAAGCAAAAGATTTTGTGGATGCGATTATGTAAAACAGGTTATAATAACAAAGAAAAATTCCAAGGTGTCTTGGAATTTTTTATATTATTTTAAGTTATTATTCGTTACCAGGTTCAGGTTCTAAGTCTTGATATCTTATAGGATTAATTGAACAAAGTGGGGGATTTTCCTTTGAAAATGTGTTTTCTTTTTTATTAACTTTTATATATGATTTATCTGCATCGAAGTTTTGTCTATGTTCGCATGAAAATTCAGTTTTGTTGACAACAAGACAATCTCGACAAAAAATCACATAGCAGCCATAAGGTCCTCCTGATTTTGTGATTGATTCATGTCTTATGCCATCAAATCCAAACAATCTTGCAATAGGCATATATTGATAAGAATTTATTGTATAATACAAAAAGTCTTCAATCTTTGATTTGGATAATTTTTTATTAAAAATACTTTTGAGATAATTTAATATTCCTTTAAAATTATCATTTAAAAGATCATGCACATCTTCCCAATATACAATTTTAGCATCTTTTTTTATTTTTACAGAAATAATTGCAGGTGCATTTTTATTGGTATGTTCCAATGCATGATTTTGGAAGGTTGTGAAATACAAGCCCATACCAAAAAAATTGTTGTCGCCATAATATCTTTGAAATTTGCCTGAAGCAAAATCTCTTTTGTATTCATGAAAACTTATGTGGTCGGTCTTTATTCCACGATAAAGAGTGATGCCTTCTGTGTTTTTATATTCATTTTCAGATAATATTGTTGGCATCATGCTGTCAAGGTCAAAAAAATTTATTGCGGCATCTGCATATTCAAGATATTTTTTATGACTTTTTATATAGTATTCATGTTTAAGCATTTTTGCAAATCTTTTTATAAGTTGTTTATCCATAATTATTCATTTTCTCCAGGTTCGCAATCTGTTGATGATTTGTTAATTACATCTTTAAAGTCTTCTTCGTTAACTACCAGTGCACTTCTGTTGAAAATGATATAGTTTGTGCCATAGTTGTGGCCGTCTGATGTGATACCGTCGATGTTTAAAAGTTTTGCGGCAAACATGACGTCAGTCAAACTATACATTCTTTGCATGAAATATTCTTTATCATCTTGATTAAGCCGGTCACCAAATATAAGGTTGATTTGATATCTTAAAGCTTTATCAAAATTGGCTATATAATCTCTCATTTTTTCTGAAGAAACAATTTTAGCCTTTTCGGATATTTTGGCAGAAATTACTTTGCTATAGGTATCTGTGTATTGTTTTGCAGTGGTTTCTTCATCTGAAAAGTATAATCCAACGCCATAGACATTGCCTGGAAGAAATCTTCTTTGAAATTGGCCAACAGCAAAATTTCTTTTATGTTCTTGAAAACGATCATCAGATGTATTGTACCCACGATATAATTGTATTGTGTTTTGATTTTTGTAATCTTCATTGCTTAAAATTAAAGGCTTATTTTTATCCATTTCAAGAAAGTTTACTAAACTGTCGGCATACAAAGAGTAATTGTCAGACGTATGCTCACAATATCTTTCTTTTATACATTTTGCAAGTTGATCAATATATTTGTAATTCATATATATTCATTATAGCACAATTTAAGTCATTTTTCAAGAGGGAAATGAAGATCTCTGATTGAAAATTAAATATGTTTTCTATGTTAAATGTTGATTATTTGAATTATAAAAAAACGAACAACTTATAGTTATTCATTTTCTTGTTTATTCATTTTCAATTTTGTCGTCATTGCTGTTTTCAGCATTATTTTTCTTATCGCTTATGATTTTTGATTTAATTTCTGGGTAAGACTTTGTAAAATCTTTTACAACGGCCTCGGCAAGTTCAAATTTAGTGATGTCTGGGTAAGAACGATAGGCATCTTCATCATCTTTAGCGTTTGGATCCATGCAATATGCTCCAATAATTTTCTTTTCGCCATCTTTTTGTTCAGTTTTTAAGCAAATATATTGATTTTTTAAAATAACGTAGTAATCATCATCAATTTTATAAACGGAATACATTTTATCGGTGCCCTTAATTAAACTGATTGAGCCGGCATCATCAATACATTGCTCAATATGTTCTGATGACAATTCATCTTCATAATAATAAAATCCAAGATAACCAGAAATATAATTTTTAAATTTGCTACCTTGCTTTACTTTAACAATAATTTGATTTTGAAATGGATTTTTATTATTGTCATCAATTCCTGTTAAGATAATATCAATAATTTTTGCCATAATTTTTCTCCTTGATTCTATTGTATCATAAGATTTGTTTTTGTCAATGGTGATTTGGCAAATAAAACATTATAAAATATATAATTTTACTTGACAAAAATAAAATAATCATATATAATCAACTTGTAAAGTGAAATGGCTTTACAATAATACGGGTTGACT
>CAKJZE010000032.1 GCA_918285425.1 Clostridiales bacterium | reverse complement strand
CTTTATGCCATCGCAAACGGAAATATGTTTGGCGTGGGGCTGTTTAATTCACGTCAAAAATATCTGTTTTTGCCCTTTGCTGAATCTGACTTTATTTTCTCAATAATCGCCGAAGAGCTAGGTTTTTTGGGAGTTATGTGTGTCATAGTACTCTATCTTTTGGTCATTTGGCGGGGCATCAAAACAGCAAAAAATGCGACTACACGATTTGGCTGCTATCTTGCCACTGGCATCACCACAATCATCGCCACCCAGCTTCTTATCAACATCGCTGTCGTCACCGGCTCGATTCCACCAACCGGGCTTCCACTTCCGTTCATCAGTGCAGGTTCAACAAGTTTGGTGGTTTTTATGAGTGCAATTGGGGTGGTGCTCAATATATCAAAACAAAGTAGGGTTTAATGCCTTGCTTATTTTTTTTGAAAAAGTTTTGTGAAAAAGTGATACAAAACATGGGAAATTATGCTATAATCTAGTTGAGGTGAAAAAATGCTTGATTACGCTGGTAATGAGATAAATGTAAAAGGATGTTTAGGTTGTGCTTATGCAAAACACGAATTTGTTTTGCCAACAGGTATTGCGTATGAAGATGATTTGTTTACTTTGTCGCAAGATTGGGAATTGCCAATACTAGGATTTTTCGTTGTTTCGCCAAAACGACATGTAGAGAATTTTCAAGAATTAACAGATGAAGAACGTGTGAAAATTTTTGAAATTGTTAACTATACTATAAATGTATTGAAAGAAAATAAGGTCTGTGAAAATTTTAATGTTGTTTTTGAAGAAAAGCCTAACAGACATTTCCACATTTGGATTATGCCAAGACACGAATGGATGAAAAATCTTGTAGGCAACATAACAGAGCATATTGGAAAAGTTTTTGATTATGCAAATCAAAATCTAAAAACAAAAGAGAATTTGGAGAAGATTAAAGAAATTTCAAACATTGTTAGAGTCGCATTTTTGAAGCATAAAAGTTTTTAGTGCAATAACAGGTCATAACAGGCTCGATTCCACCAACTGGGCTGCCGCTGCCGTTCATCAGTGCAGGCAGTACTTCACTGGTGGTTTTCATGAGTGCGGTAGGGGTGGTGCTCAACATAAATAAACAATCAAAAAGCAGAGTGTAGTGACTCTGTTTTTTAATTTTTTTTAAAAAGTTTGAAAAAATGTGATACTTATGTAACAAATTTGTGCTAAACTCTCAGTTAAGAGGTTTTATATGGGGATTTTTATATATGCTTCAACTGCAACTGGTAAATCTACACTTGCAAAAAAGTTTAGAAATGTTGTAGATATGGAGTCGGTACCGTTTAAATATTTAAATGAAAGTGGTAATAATGAAAAAAGAAAGAGTGATCCAAATAGAATACAAAATCCAGATTGGCCTAAAAACTATTTTGATGCACTTGAAAAAGTTAAAAACAAATATGACTATATTTTAATTTCAGATGACATTTGTGATGAATTTTTGCATAAAAATCATTTTGAATATTGGCAGGTATTCCCAGCGCTGGAACTTAAAAGTGAGTTTTTAGAGCGTTGCGCTAATCGTGGAAACAATAAACAATTTATTGAGTGGTACGCTGAAAATTGGGATAAATGGTATGAGCAATGTAAAAATGACAAATACGCAAAAAGACGTATTGAATTAAAAAGTGGACAATATTTAGAGGATGTTTTACCAGATCTTAAAAAAGTTAATTAAAGTTATTTAAATTGATTAATTTTTTAAGTGCAATAACAGGTTGTATCTGGTTCCATTCCTCCAACTGGGCTTCCGCTTCCGTTCATCAGTGCAGGCAGCACAAGTTTGGTGGTTTTTATGTCTTCTATTGGAATTGTGCTAAATGTAAATAAGCAGAGTAAAATATAAACTCTGCTATCTTTTTGTAAAATTTTGATACAAAATCGTAATTGATATGATATAATAAAAAAGAAAGGAGAAGTTATGGAAACATTGAAAGCAGGTTGCTTTTTAATTAATAAAGAAAATAAAAGTGTTGCTTTAGTTTATAGGGTTAAACAAAACGATTATTCATTCCCCAAAGGACATTTAGAAGAGGGAGAGACTTTGGAGGAGTGTGCCATTAGAGAAACAGCCGAAGAGACCAAAAGAATTGCAAAAATTGTTAGAGACTTTGAGCCTTATGTTGAAAAGTATACTACACCAAAAGGTGAACAATGTGCTTGTTATATGTTTATAGCTCTTGATAATGGTAAAAGTGATAACACAAGTGAAGATACGCACGATACACACTGGATACCATTTGAGCAGGTTGAAGATAAGTTGTCTTATCTAAATTTAAAAAAGACATGGAATGAAGTTAAAGATAAAATTAAAGAATTATTATAATTCAACATTCATTCAGTGCAATAACAGGTTATATCTGGTTCGATACCTCCAACCGGGCTGCCACCTCCGTTCATCAGCGCAGGCAGCACAAGTTTGGTGGTTTTCATGAGCGTAATAGGGGTTGTTCTTAATGTAAATAAGCAGAGCGAAACATAAACTTTGCTTATTTTTTTTGTGAAAATTTGACAAAATAAAATACTTATCCTATAATAATTTTAAGGAGAATATTGTGGAAAGTAAGTTTGGATATAGAAATTTACAAGCCGAAAATCATTGGAAAGCTTGCGACATTGAAACAATAAAAGTAACTAAGCCTATAATTGTTTGTTTGTCTGGCAGTGGAACAATAAACGAAAATGATGCCAATGGTTTTTGCAAGGTAGCTGAAGACTTTCTTGGAGAAAAAGCTTCTGATGTTGATTTTTTTGGTATTGCTTATGCTCACGAAGAAGGATCAATACGAGGGGAATTGTCAAATAAAGATATAGATTTATTGGTCGACAATATTTTAATACCTTTATGTAAAGATGATGATAATATTTTATCTGTTGAAGAATGCTGTAAAAATCTTTCTTTGGTTACTTTTTTTACCTTTTGTCATGGAAATATTGAAGTTTCGAAAATTTTGAAACATTTCAATAGTAAAATGCAAAATGTGGGTTTATCACAAGATCAAATTAAAGAAATTGATCAATCTCTGTTTGAAATTAATTATGCAAAAGAAAGTGGTTTGGTATCATGTCCACAAATTAATACATCATCTGCAGCCGATACTATTGGTTCATTATTTGATTATTGGTATTTTGATGGACATGGTGAGGATAAATTAAAAGGGCGATATGCAATGATTTGCGATAACCCAGGGCAATTTTGTGGAAAAGATTGGCCAAGACCTGATGAAAAACAATTTGGTGCAATCACTATAATAGCGGATAGCATATTGAAGAATAAAACCGACAACGATTTATATTCTTTTCAAAGTAAAGAGCATAGTATTGGAAATTTTGAAGATGAAGATAAGTTAAGTGATGAAGGAATCGTGTTAAAACAATCGCTTTCATATGCTTTACAGCGTAGGGTAGAAAATAGTATTTTAAATCAAAACAATACTAATTACACTAGATTCTATTTGCAGAATTTATATTCTGATTTAATTGCAGAATTACCTAGAACTAATCGCATTAATGATAATGATATTGAAGATAAAGAATTTAAGTTATAAAAGTTTTGCAGTGCAATAACAGGTCATATCTGGTTCGATACCTCCAACTGGGCTTCCGCTTCAATTCATCTCGGCGGGATCAACAAGTTTGGTGGTTTTCATGAGTGCAATTGGAGTTGTGTTAAATATAAACAAGCAATCAAAAAGCAGAGTAGGTCTCTGCTTAATTTTTTGTAAAAATTCAATACAAAATTGAGATTGATATGTTATAATAAAAATGTTGGGAGATAAAATTATGAAAAATTATTTTATTATTCATGGAAGTTTTGGAGATAGTAAAGAACATTATTTACCATGGTTAACAAAAGAATTGAATAAAAAAGGTGAGGTTGTTTGCCTAGATTATCCAATTGGGTTAAATTTGCAAAATTTTGATAATTGGGAAGCAACTTTATTACCTTTCAAAGATAAAATAAATGAAGAAACAGTTTTTATAGGAAGAAGTATTGCGCCGATTTTTATAGTTAAGTTTTGTTTAAAGCATAAATTGATGATTGGCAAGCTTATTAGTATTAGTGGATTTAATGGATTTATAAATATTCCAGATTATGATACCGTAAATAAAAGTTTTTTATTAAATTCAATTGATGAGTTTAAGGATTGTTGTAAAAAAATTATATGTTTTTATAGTGATAATGATCCTTATGTCCCATATTTTCAATTAGATATGTTTGCAAGGTGTTTGGCAGCCGAAACAGTTATAGTTAAGGGTGCAGGTCATTTTAATGCAGACACTGGATATGGCGAAAAATTTGAAGAAATTTTGAAATATATTGATTAGTGCAATAAGAGGTTGTATCTGGTTCGATACCGCCAACCGGACTGCCACTTCCATTCATCTCGGCGGGATCAACTTCACTTGTGGTTTTTATGAGCGTGATATGGGTAGTTTTGAATATTAATAAGCAATCAAAAAGCAGAGTGTAAGGCTCTGCTTTTAAACTTTTTTAAAATTTTTTGAATTTTTCATTCTAAACATAAGAAATTATGATATACTGCAGTTAGAGGTGAAATATGAATAAATTTATGCAAATGGCTATTGAAGAGGCAAGAAGGGGAATACATGCCGGGGACGGTGGTCCTTTTGGCTCTGTGGTTGTCAAAAATGGAAAAGTTATTGGACAGGGGCATAACAAGGTTGTAAAGGATAATGACCCGACTTGCCATGGTGAAGTTGCTGCCATAAGAGATGCCTGTAAAAATTTAAATAGTTTTGACCTTAAAGGTGCAGAAATTTATACAACAAGTGAGCCTTGCCCTATGTGCTTGGGCGCGGTTTTATGGGCAAATATTGATAAAATTTATTATGGTTGCACCATCAAAGAAAATGATATGATTGGGTTTAGAGATGAAGTGTTTTATGACTATCTATCAATATCAACTGACAAAATGCAAGAGAAAATGCAACAGCTTGACCATGAAGAATGTTTGAATCTCTTTCGTGAGTACTTGACAATTAAAAACAGAACAAATTATTAAAAGCAGAGCAAATGGCTCTGCTTTTTTATGTAAGTATTGAATTTTCACCAAATTTCTGTTTTTGCCATAAAGTATAGTATAGAACATAAGAGGGTGAAAATATGGACCATTTTATTATTCATGGTGGCAAAAGGCTGGAGGGTAGTATTGAAGTTGACGTAAGTAAAAATGCTACACTGCCAATAATTGCCGCTTGTATTTTGACTGATGAAGAGATTTTTTTGAATAAAATCCCTAATATTATTGACGTGTATAAGATGCTTGAAATACTCAAGTGGATGGGGGCGAAAGTAGAACTTCAAGATGAAGGTGTTGTCATCTGCACAAAAAATATTGAAAAGCTTGAAATTCCCTCGGACCTTGCAAAAGAAATAAGGTCGTCAATTTTTATGCTGGGACCACTACTCTCAAGACATAAAAGGGCAAGGGTGGCGTATCCTGGTGGGTGTGATATAGGAAGCCGTCCAATTGATCTTCACCTTTTGGGACTGCGTGATCTTGGTGTAAAGATGCAGGAAGATTATGGCTTTATTGATTGTGATGCCTCACAAATGAGTGCAGGCATGGTGCATCTTGACTTTCCCAGTGTTGGAGCAACTGAAAATATTATGATGGCGGCAGTTTTACTTGATGGTGAAACCACAATACTCAATGCTGCAAAAGAGCCAGAGATTGTGGATCTTGCTAACTTTATCAATAAAATAGGCGGGAAAATCAGTGGTGCCGGCACAAGTACAATAACTGTATGTGGAGTTGATAAGCTTACGGGTGGGCAGTACAGGCCTATTGCAGATCGTATTATTGCGGGCACCTATCTTATAGCTGCAGCTATGACAAAGGGGAAAATACGTCTTGAAAAGGCTGATTATCAAAATGTTTATGCTCTTTTGAACAAACTGCGTAATGCTGGCTGTAAGATTGATTATGACACTGAAAATATTTATCTGGAAAGTAACAATCGGCCGATCAGCTGTCCGTCAATTGAAACACAACCATTTCCGGGTTTCCCCACAGATTTACAGGCACAGATTTTAGCCATGCAGACCATTTCATATGGGATCAGCGTGATAACTGAAAACCTTTTTGAAACAAGATTTAAACATGTGCCAGAACTGATTAAAATGGGGGCTAAAGTAACAACCAAAGGGAATATGGCAATAGTGCGTGGTGTGCCCACGCTGCATGGTGCAGAAGTTTCTGCATATGACCTTCGGGGTGGGGCTGCACTTGTTTTAGCCGGGCTGGCTACTGCAGATCAAACAAT
>CAKJZE010000031.1 GCA_918285425.1 Clostridiales bacterium | reverse complement strand
ATCCGGAGAATATTGAATGGTTTGCAGGGCTTCATGAGAACACAGCCAACAGACATATTCATTTGTGTTTTTTTGAAAAGACCCCCGAGAGATTTCGTGCAAACAAAAAAGGCAAACAATTTTCTATTGGCAAACTATCTGGTGTGGCAATGCAAGAGTTTAGAGCTAATTTGGAATTTTCTGCGACCGATTTTAAGGCAAGAGAGATAAGAATTAGGCAAGACATTAAACAAGCTGTAAACGAAGAGTTACGAGCCAAATCCGGACTTGTAATAAATACAAAGTTATTGCACCTTGCAAATGGTATTGAAAAGTTTGACAATACATTTTATTCAAGTAAAGACATTGCCCCTTTTAGAACCGAAATTGACAGCATAACAACTTACTTAATAAACAAGTCAAAGATTGCCAAATCTAGCTATAATGAGTTCATAGAACAAGCAAGATACAAAGACGAAATGTTTGCTCATTATTGCAAACGAAATAACTGCGAGCAACCATATACTTTTGAGCGAAAATATATGCAAGATATATATCGCCGACTTGGAAATGAAGTGATTAAATATGCTAAAAAAATCAAAGCACTTGATGACAGCAGATTGAAGTTGAACGCTAAAATTAAAAGTCAAAAATACGCTCAAAAAAACAGTTTGTTAAATCAGCTTGATGAATGTTTGAAGTTGTCTGCACAGTTTGATTATGAGGTTATGAAAGCATTTGAAGACCACTTGAAAAAACTTGATGAAGTGAGATATAGAACGCTTGTTGAAGAAGGATATATTGAAGCTGAAATGTAGTATTTTAGAGAGATTTATAGAAAACAGGATAAGCGAGAAACAGCAAGCAGTTTTTTCTCTAAAAAGCCCATATTTTACAGGACTTTTTGAGAAACACACCTTATTTTGCAGTTTTCTCGTCATCTTACGGCTCGCTGGGATACCCAACCTCGTCGCAACTCGCCCTTTGGGCTGTGAATTAAAAACAAGTTTTGCAATTCAACAACTTTATGGGCGGTTGTTCCTCTCCCCAAAAATTCTTTATAAAAAGTATTTTCGGGGACCCCAGAAGCGCAAGTTAAAACTTGCTATTTAATTGGTAGAAATCAATTCGTGTAAATCACGTCATATGCCGAAAGTCTTTCGCTCGATGCGTTAAAGAACTATGACATAATGAAATAGAATTATTTGAAATTTTTATTACGAGGTAAATACGATGACAAACACAAATAATTTTATAAACTATGACAACTTAATACAAAAAGAAGTTGAACGAATTTCAACAAAATACAATAAAGATTTTCTTGATTGTGAGGACCTAATTAAAATCACAGGACTTGGAAGAGATAATGTTAGAAATCTCTTGAGAAGTAAAAATTTCCCTACTACAAAAGTCGGCAAAAGACAAGTTGTGAGTGTGCTTAATTTTGTTACTTGGCTAACTCTAAATAACAGCACAAGCGAGGTGCAAAATGGGTAAACGAAATAGAATTGTAAACCGAACAAGACGAAACAATGGTGAAGGTTCAATTTATCAAAGAGCAGACGGAAGATGGTCTGGAATGGCAACAGTTGGATATGATGAAAATGGTAAACAAATGAGAAAAGCTGTCTATGGCAAAACCAGACTTGAAGTTGTTCAAAAACTTTCAGAATTAACTAACAGAATTGCGAACAATAATCTTGATTACGTGACAAACAATAATGTTGAAAATTTGATGAAAGAATGGATGCTGGTTTTCAAAAAACAAACAGTAACACCACGAACCTTTGAAGGTAATTTTAGAAATTTCAAATTGCACATTGCTCCCAAAATTGGCAAGATGAAAATTTATGAAGTCAGCACTATGGTTGTTCAAAAGCTACTAAATGAAATACTTGAACAAGGATATAGTTTAGCAACCACAAGAAAGGTTAAATTTTTGATAAACCAATTTTATGAATATGCTATTGAAAATAAACTCACAAATGAAAATCCAGCAATCAAAACAAAGGTTAAATCTACTGAAAGAAAAATCTATGACAGCGAAAACCAATACAAAGCAATTCCGCCAGAAGTGAGAGATAGGTTTATAACTGCTCTTAACAGTCACGATTTGTTAAAACCATTCTGCTTAACAATGATGTTTGGTGGACTTCGTGTTGGTGAAGTTTTGGCACTTCGTTGGGAAGACTTGGATATGAAAAACAAAACGCTCAAAATTGAATATGGCGTAACAGTCGTTCCAAAGTTTGATGAAGAAGGAAATATTAAAGAAAGAGTAACAGTTGTCAGCGACACCAAGACAGCCTGCTCTGTTCGTGAAATTCCATTGCCAGACATCTTAATCAATGCACTGGAAGAATACAAGAAAAGACAATGGATTATTGGCAGAGAACATAATGTGGACTTGCTTGATAAAAAATCTTTAATCTTTCCAAACAATGATGGAAGCGTTAGAACATACTATGGAATGAGATGTATATTCAAAAGATTTTTGAAGACAAACAATCTCACTGGTTATGGAATTCACTTTCACGGTCTAAGGCACACCTATTCAAATATGCTTTTTGAAAACAACGAAAACCCAAAAGTTGTGCAAGCACTGCTTGGCCATAAATCGGTTAAAACTACGATTTCAACTTACAATAGTGTTGATAAAAGCTATTTTAAGAAAGCAACTGATTTGTTTAACCGAGAATATGGAACAAATGGTGAAAGACCGAAAGAAAAAGCAACTGAAATGATTTCTAACTTAAATGATGAGCAAGTTAATAAGCTTTTACAGCTGCTTGAAAAAAGAAAACAAGAAAAAGAACAAGAAGAACCTATTCAAGAAGTAAAACAAAACGAGCCAAAATTTGATAGTTACGAATGGGAGCGAGAGCAACGAAGAAAGCGAAGAAAAGAAAAAGATTTTGAAATGTAAGGGAAATTTGTGCAAATTTATTTTATATATGCTATAATAATCAAGAGGATTTAATATGAAAGATAAAAAGATTGTTATTTATAATAATAAAATTTCACCAGCTCTTGTAAAAACAATTGTTATAAAATATTCTTTTCCTAAGAACAACGAATTTATAAAACTATTTAATAGTGTTGGTTGGGAAAGAACTTATAAAAGGGTTTGCGAAAATAAAAAACATTCAACTTTTTCTGTTAGTTTGTATATTGATAAAGAAATTGTAGGCATGGGACGAGTTGTTGGAGATGGAGCCTATTTTACAATTTATGATATAGTTGTAGATAAAAATTATCAAGGTTTAGGTTTGGGCAGTATAGTTATGCATGAAATTGTTGATTGGTATAAATCTATTCAAGACGATGATACTTTTCTCTACGTCAATGCAAGTAAAAATAGAGAAAGGTTTTATGAAAAATTTGGATTTCGCTCTAGGCCAAATGAAGATGTTGGTGCTGGCATGAAATGGTATGGAGAATAAAATGCAACACATAGCAATTTTAAGGCAACCATTCTTTAATATGGTGCTAAATGGTGAAAAGACTATTGAAAGCAGATGGAGCATGCACAAAGTGGCTCCTTATGGCAAAGTTAGTGTCGGTGATGAGATATTACTTAAAGAAACTGGTAAAGACGTTACAGCGACTGCAAAAGTTAAAGATGTGAAATACTACGAGCTTACACCAGAAAAAGTTGAAGAAATTCGAATTAAGTATGGCAAGCAAATTGGAACTGACAAATTTGAAGATTGGCAAAGCACTCTACAAAAGAAATATTGCACTTTAATTTGGCTTGGTGACGTTAAAGCGATTAGCCCACTAAAAGTTAAAAGAAGTAATGGTGCTGGCTGGATAGTTTTGCAATAAAAAATTTTGACTGCTATTTTGACTGCTATTTACTGCTAATATCACATTTTTAGGCAGTATAAGAGCGAATTTGACCGATTGGAAATTTTTATCCAATCGGTCTTTTTTTTATGCTTAAAACAACTCCAAAACTAGGGCAAAAAAAATTAGCAGTCAAAAAATGGTAAATTAGCAGTCAAAAATTTGGCTATTTTTTTGAATTGAAAACACGAAAAAAGCCCGATTTTTCGGGCTTTTTGCTGGTAGGATTGAGTGGACTCGAACCACCGACCCCCACCTTATCAGGGTGGTGCTCTAACCGACTGAGCTACAATCCTATGGTATGTTTTATTGACTTTATCATCTGTCAATTATTAAGTTTTGAACTTCGCAAAGTTGGTTAAATTCTCCTTATCAGGGTGGTGCTCTAACCAGCTGAGCTACAATCCTATATTAAATTGTTTGTTTGGTGGAGGTAAGCGGATTTGAACCGCTGACCCCCTGCTTGCAAGGCAGGTGCTCTAGCCAACTGAGCTATACCCCCACAAAAAGTGCATCTCAATCAAAATGCTTATTCATAATAGCAAAACAGATTGCTTTTGTCAACATTTTTTCTAAAAAAATTTAATATCTTGCAAAAATTTGTCTATACAAGCGTTTATGTTTGCACAAAATAACTTAAATGTGATATTATATGTGTGTAAATATCTAACAATTAAGGAAAATTTATGACAAAAAAGATATTTAATTTTATATTACTAATCTTACTTGTACTTCCAGTAGTGATTTTAACTGGTTGCTTTTTCAGTGGTAATAATAATGAAAAAGTCATAAATGGAAAGGTCAATCTTGCAAGCAGTAAAGTGAGAATTGAAATTCTTGGCAGTTATTATTATACAGGTGAACCACTTGAAGTTCATTCAAGTAATCTTCGTATTTATATAGATGATTCAGGCAGCTATCTTAATCCAGCTCAACTTAATCTTTCATATGTAAATAATATAGAAGTTGGAACTGCTGATTTAATTATCACAGCAAAAGAGGAAAGCAGATATGTTTATGGAACGGTCACTACACACTTTGAAATTGAACCAAACTATAAACAGGGCGATGCAACAAGTTTTGAAGAAGCAAAGACTATGCTTGCGGGAAATTACTATAAGTATGTGCGCATAACTGAAGATATTGAAATTCCACAAGGGGAAACTCTTGTCATACCAGCTGAAAAGTCATTGAGATTTGTGAACAGCTGGGCAGAATATAAAAATTATGGCACTATAACTATAAGTGAAGGTGCATTAGTGAGTGTTGGCAACGGCGCAGAAAATTGGTTTTTTAACTTTGGCACTATTAATGTCAATGGCACTTTGACTCTTGTGGGACGCTGTTATGTTTTTGACAGTGGCAGGATTAATGGGGAAATTGATGCGACATCAAGTGCGAAGATTTATACAAACAGTCAGGTGAGTGTTTCGGATACCACACCGGCAAGTATAGTTACTGTAAGAAAGGCACTTACAGACGCCAGTGTTTCTGTTGAGCTTGATGTTGACCAAAATAACAGTTGTAAATTTGTCGAAAATGTTGGTGGTAAACCATCGTTTATTGTTGATGGCAACTCTGTAAGCTATACAAATGAAAACCAAGAATCTGCATATCTTCGTCCAAGCTATACTGGTGCGGACAGTTTGGGCAGTGCAACTGCAACACTTGTTGCAAGTTATGACAATAAACAATATTTTGGGGAAATTACAAAAAATTATAACATTATAAAAGGGCAGGTGGCGTGTGACAGCGAGCAAGAGTTGTATGATTTTCAAGCATCTGGGTTTTATGATGAATATGTGTTAAAATATGGAATAAGCATAAAAAATGACTTTACCCTTCAACAAGATGAAATCCTTTGGGTTGATCAAAATGCTTTTTATAGTACTTTTAACAATTATGGAACAATAAAACCAGTAAATAATTGCACTATTTCAATAGAGGGCCATGGAACGTTTAATAACTATGGGAGTGTTATTCCAACTGATACTGCAACAATTAGCTTTGGTTTTTCTGGAGTCTTAAACAATGGATCAGCACAACAAACAGCATTACTGGATTTAGCAAATATGACAATATATGATTTCCCAGCAGCGGAATATTATGGAAGATTTAACAATTATTCTGATGTGCAAATAAGTGGAAGTTTAAAAGTGGGGCAAGATAACAACCATATTCAGTGTGTTTTGACAAATTATGGAAATATTATTGCAACTGGAACTCAAACATCTTATTATACTCAAAACGCAATTTATGGGTATGGTACTGTAAATAATTATGGTGATATTGATGGATTTAAGCTGAATGTTTATGAAAATGGATTATTTGAAAATTTTGGTGGTTCATCTGTGGTAACTACTTATACTGATTTAATGAACGGATCAAGAATTATAAACAATTCAGGTGCAACATTTACTTTTGGCAAAACCAGTGAGAATACAACCAAGATTGAGCGAATTAACATTGTGAACAATGGTATGATTGTGAATAAATCTGTAATGGATATTAAAAACAATTATATTTTCCAAAATGCAGGAACTTTTGACAACAGTGTTGGACATGTTTGGGCTTTCAGCCAACCAACAGGAAATGAAATAGAAGAGAATATCACAATAATAAAGAGATTAAACCAAAGTGAAATAGTACTTTTGGGTATTGATGATGCGATGTATGATGGTTCGACGTCTTTCATTCCAACTGGATTTACCGTTGATGGTGAGACGTTGAAAAAAGGTGATTACAGTGTAATAATGCAATATGTTGGGGATACAAATGATTCAACATACAGAAAAGCTGGTTTTGTAAAGTATTCAATAAGCATTACAAATTTTCATAATGACAGCACAACACATACTTATGGTGGCGATGCCTCTGTTACTTATAAAATTGAGTATGGAGAAACTATTGCAAATAACTCAAATTTTATAGACAAAATACAAAACAGAAACTGGGGAAAAATTACATTAACTGAAGATGTACTTTATGATCAATATAACTTCATTATTAAATCACATCAAACAGTTGATACAAATGGCCACGCTTTAAGTATAAAAACTGAGTATTCAAGTTGGTATGATATTAATTATACTTTCACTAATGAAGGAAATATCATTTTAAGACAAGTTGGCACTGGGGTAGTTTCTTATGATAATTGTGCGCTTAAAGTTTATGGAACAAAAGTTGGCGAAAAAATATATAACAGCACTTTTGTAAATAAAGGGACTATTGAAAATCACAGCATAATTTATGTCAGTGAAGAGGGTGGAATTTTTCAAAATAATTTGGGTACTATAACTGGAGATGGTGTGATCTATACATGGTCAGGTGGCGTGTTTAATAGTATTGGAAGCAATACTCTTTATGCAAGAAAAGCATTGGCGGCGGAAAATATTGAACTTTCGCAAGATGTGTTTGACTATAATTTAGGTGCACAAATACAACCAACAGTAAATGCAATAAAAGATGGCAGTTATATTGCCACTTTAAGTGATTATAAGATTGAATACCAAGATAATGTTGATGCGGGCATCGCAAAGGTTATTGTGACACCAAATGATAGATTTGATCAACACTTTATAAAGGGCGAAAGGACATTTACAATCAATAGAATTGTTGGTATATTGAATGACTCAACAATATACAATCTTGATGGAAATAATTACTATAAATATAATCTTGCTTATAATATTACTCTTGAAGATAATGTTGAGTTCCCAGACAATGTAATATTTGATTATGGGGATTACAGAATAACCACGGGAAATTATCGCATAAGCATTGGTGGAGCTGACACACAAATTTGGGTTAATGTCAACAGCAGTAATGTTGACAAATTTACAAGTGTACGCGATTTTGCGGATAAAATTACCTTTACAAGTGATGTTTCAATCAATTCATTATATTTGTTCTACAGTGGAAATTATAACGGTTCAGATTATTTACATATGCATGTTGATTCGCTGACCATCGATCTTAATGGCCATACCATTAATGGTTTCTTTAATACACATTTTACAAGCAGTCATGATATGTATTTAAACATAATTGACAGCAGTCCAAGTCACAGTGGTGTGATAAGAAATACTGAACATCCTATTGTTTATACTTATGTAAGTGATCCATATTATAATGCTCATGAATATTATTCAATCAGCATTGCAGACGCTTCAAGTCAAAGCGCAGGGGTTAATATTTATGTTAATTTGGAAAATGTGACAGTCTATGGAATGGCAGTGTATAATATGGTGAATGCAGCACATGCGCAAATAACAGCAAATAATTGTAATTTTTATAAGCCATCAAAAATAGTTGAGAATTATACTTATGTAAGATCCATAATACATGCAAATAATGATAATTCAACAATAACTTTGAATGGTTGCTATGTTGAAGAGTAATAGAAGGGACAATGCGATAAAGCATTGTCCTTTTAATATGTGTTTGTGTTTTATTATAAAAATATCTATTTATATGCAAAATAATTTTACAGTGGTTTCAAAATATGTTATTATATGATTAATTATTGTACTTATTTATTGAAATTATTAAGTTTTGAGTTTAATGGGAGAAAGAATATGGCAGTAAAAATAGTAAAAAAAGATTTTCTTTTAGATGAAAATGGTAAGGTTAAAAACTATGGTTTTTCAAAGGACATGGTGCTTACATATAATAAGAAAGTTGCTAAAACTCCAAGAAATATAAAAGAGCAAGACACATACTATATTTCAAATGGAAGATTTGCACTGCGTCTGTCTATTACTGATTTTTATTCTTTCGGTATGCTGTCGGCAAGTGTTGTGGACTTTATTAAAAAAAGGTGCTATTTTAATTCGTCAAAAATTAAGAAAAATAAAAGTTTAAGCATTCTTGCCTCAAATGAAAAAATTGGTATTTCACAACTAAAAACAAATAATGCAGAGTTTACTTTTGAAAAACAAGATGCACAAATCCATTTGACAGGTAAATTCAAAGAGTTTTTTACTGAATTTTCACCTGCGGATTTAAAATTTGACTTTGTGCTTAAAGGAAATCCTGAAGAAGTGTTTATGGAATCTTGTTGCTTTAAAAATCCATATCAGTTTTGCTTGGGCAGTTCTTATTGTCAACTTACAGCTGCTGGCAGATTTAACATAAACAATGATGAATATGGCATTGATGGAGAGGAAGCGTTGGCGACCGGCCATTATTACAGGGCGGCCTTGCCTCATAAAATTGAAATAAGAGGTGCAAGCTTGCAAACAGTTCTTGAAAACGGCAAGCCACTTACTGTGCATCTTACTATGGGGCCTGGTGATAATGAAATAAATGATAAAAGTTTGCTTTATTTTGATGGCAAACTTGAAACAGTTGATGAAGTAAATATTTATGTGCAGAAAAAAGGCTATGGTAAAGATTACATGGGAACGTGGACTTTTTACAGCCGTGATGGTAAAATTGAGCTTATTTTTGAGCCACTCATGCAAAATAAATATAAAAAATTCGGTTTTTTCACTTTCCAAAATCATCATCAAGTATTTGGCGTATTTTCTGGCAAAATCAAATTGGATAGTGGTGAAGAATTGAAAATAAAGAACGTAACCGGTTATTCTCAACACATATTTAATTTGTGGTAAACTAAACAAAAGATAAAGATGGTAAGTATATGAATATAATTAAATTGACAAATGGAATTTTAAGCCAAAATTGCTATATACTTGAAAAAGATGGCAAGGGAATTGTTATTGACCCGGGGCTTGATACCAAGCTTATTTTAAACAAGATTTCACAGCTGAAAATTAAGATTGAGTACGTTATTTTAACTCATGGGCACTTTGATCATATTTATTCTGCAAAAGCGCTTAAAGATTTGGGCGCAAAAGTTTTAATAAGTGAGATAGATGCACCTAAATTGTTAGACAGTGAAATCAATATGGGATTTTTGTATGATTACAACGACGTGCCAAAATGTTTGCCTGATGAGTTTTTAGAAGAAGGAAAGAAGGAACTTTTAGGGGAAGATTTTGAAATAATCTTTACGCCAGGTCATACATCTGGCAGCGTGTGTATTGTCTACAAAAATTCAATTTTTACAGGCGATACATATTTTGCAGAGGGTGTATATGGAAGAACAGATTTGCTTGATGGAAGTACAAGTAATCTTGTTTCAAGTTTGATTAAACTGAAACCATATCTTAAAAACAAAAAAGTCTATGCTGGTCATGAATAATATGTAAATGTCATAATCGCTTGTAAAAATATAAAAAAGATGCTACACTATAAGCAGTGGGAGGGAACTTCTATGGATTTTATTAAGTATATTCTCTACGGGATTTTGGGTGTTATTGTGCTGATAACATCAATTGTCACTATAAAAAAGATGGTGAAGAAAAGTAAGGATAAAAAAGAGTCTAAATCAAGACAGGCCGAAGATGTTGTTGAGAAAAATGACACAAGATATACGCCTGATTCGGAAATTGTGGATAAGGATGGTAATGCCAATGTCACATTTGTTCAAAGTGATATAATTTTGCAACCAAGAAAGATGGTCACTGTTGACAAAAAAGGAGTTGTTAAGCCAGGCAAATACACAGTGCTTTCTGCCTATGAAAATGAAGATACTTTTAATATTCGTATTGGTTTGTATGTGAAAGAATACAAGCATGGTCAAACTATTGTGCTTGCTGAAGGTGAAGAAATTTGCCCAACCTCGTCAACAATTATTTTGAGGTAACAATGGAACAAAATAAACTTGAAAAAGAAATAAGTATTAAGTTTACAAACAGAGACAAACTTTATTTAAGTATTATTGCAGTGTTAATTTTGGCAATTGTTATTCTTGCGATAGTTTTGCCAAGACCTTATAAAACTGTCACAGTGGAGAAACCTGTTGACAACTATGTTTATCAGAAAGTATATGAAACACAAAAAGTATATATAATCAGTACTGACAGCGTATTTTATGATGATGTAAACCCTAATTATATTGATAGTGACGGAAATGAATATACAATTCTCGAAAGGTTTAGCTTTGTTGATACTGGTGCGTTAAAAAATATGTCTGTTACGGTTTATATTGATTCAAATGATATGGTGGGAACAAATCAAAAGAAACTTAATGAGACTCTGTGCGCTGAATTTGTACAAGGCATTGATAATGGAATGTTTGGGATTGATGTGTTTATCACAAGTGAAAACATGAAAGATCTTGCAGACTTTTTAAGACAAGATAATCCTGATTTGGATTTTGGACAAAAATATCTTTTAAAAATTGAATTTGAAAATCTGGTTTTGAATTTTATTGTTACATATGTGGAATAAAAAAGTTAAATAAAAAATTAAAAAACACTTGCAATCTTAAAAGGATTATTATATAATACGTTTACTTGCGTTTGGAAACAGGCGCAATTAACATATATTCCCCGGTAGCTCAGTGGTGGAGCAGGTGACTGTTAATCACAAGGTCGTAGGTCCGAATCCTATCCGGGGAGCCAAAAAAATAGCTGTGCAAATGCACAGCTATTTTTTTTCACAAGGATAGGATTTAACAAGGGGTACCCCGCAAAATTACGGAAGTGATTTTGTGGGGAAAGGAAGAACTATTTGTCTAAATTAATAAAAAAAGAAGAAACGTTATTGTTTCTTCTTGAAAATCTTTATTGTTTTTCTAACAATTCACCATTTGCATCTTCAGGCCACATGGCAGCTGCACCGATTTCTATTTCGTGATATATTCCTGGAAATTCGCTTGCATCAAGTTCTTTGCCATCAATTTTTGGCAAGAAGTAGCAATTTCTGGTTTTTTATAATTGAAAATTTTGAAATTTATCAGGTGTTTTTTTAATTTCTTCTATTACATCACTTAAAATTTGTTGTTGCTCTTTATGAGACTTTTGTTGGTATTCATAATCATTGTGAGTGGCATATTTAAAGACAGCACAAAAATCTGTAAACCTTTTGGTTTAATATTGATTAAAATTATACTTTTCCGCAACAGATTTTATGAAATCTTCATCATAGTTGAAATGTTTATCAAACAGTTTTTTAAATATGTTCATTTTTATCCTCCACATACATAGTTCTTATAACATTTTTTATTATATTGTCAATATTGAAATAAAATAAATGTTAGTTATTTACATTTTTAAAACAATGTATTATAATATTGCATGAGGTAAAGATATGGGAAAAGAGAGAGAAAGAACATATAAAGATGATGTAATTGAACTTGTGTCTTATATTGATAATGGTGTGAATTATTCAACTATGTTTATGTATAAGATTTATAATGAACATCCAAAATTTAAACAGCTTGTTGATGAAGAATTTAACAAGCATGGCAGGTGTCCTTTTTACGATAAAACTAAATTTGATATGTTAAGACACTTAATGATTAATAGGATAAATGGAATTTATAAAAAAATTGATGGAACTGTTAAATTTACAACGGTGATGTCAAGTGGCATGATAACCAACAGACATAAAGACGCAATCAAATATTTTCCTGAATATAGCAAAAAAGGGCAAGATGCGCTTATGTATGAAAGAATACAATTTACTGCCAAATATATTGATGAATTCATACGTAAAGTCGAACTCAGAAGTGATAATTGCAAAAAGTCTTGGGAAAAAGAAATACCAGATTTTGCTGCCGAGTATAAAGGCGTAGAAGATTATGTTAAAGCAATAAATCAGACATCATTTGAAAGTATGGAAAATATTTGTGGTCAAGCATTAATTGATTTAAGTGAAGAACAAAAAGAAAAGTAGTTAAATAACTTAAAATGATTGACTTAAATTACATAAAAAATAAGGAGCTAGAATAGCTCCTTATTTTTTTCTTTATTCTTTTATAATCTGTCTTGCCATGTAAACGCCCATGGCACTTGCCATCATAAGTCCACGCGTCCAACCACTTGCATCACCAAGACAGTAAAGATTTTTTACATTGGTTTGAAGGTCTTTATCCATCTTAATACGGTTGCTGTAGAATTTTATTTCAGGTGCATAAAGCAGTGTTTCATTACTTGCAAAACCTGGAACCACTTTATCAAGCATCTCTATAAAATTAAGAATAGAAATCATGGTTCTGTATGGAATTGCCGAGGTTATATCGCCGGCAACAGCATCAGTAAGCGTTGGCTTAAGGTTGGTTCTTGAAAGCTCTGCAGGCCAAGTTCTTTTGCCAGACTTGATATCTCCAAGACGTTGCACCATAATGTGCCCGTCACCAAGCATATTTGTCATCTCACCAATTTTCTTTGCATAGGTGATTGGGTCATCAAAAGGGTAGGTGAAATGATGCGAACAAAGAAGTGCAAGATTTGTATTATTTGACTTTTTATTTTTAAAGCTGTGCCCATTTACAACTGCAAGGTCGTCCTCATAGTTTTCTTGAGAAACAAAACCACCTGGATTTTGGCAGAATGTTCTGACTTTGTTGCCAAAAGGTGCTGGATAGCCAATGAGCTTGGACTCATATAGTGCTTTATTGACTTTTTCCATAATCTCGTTTCTGACTTCAACACGAACACCTATGTCTACAACGCCAGGCTCTCTGCCAATGCCATGTTGACGACACATATTGTCAAGCCAATCTGCACCTTTTCTTCCTGTGGCAACAACAACTATGTCTGCAAAAATTTCTTCGCCATCAACGACAGCGCCAATACATTTTTTGTCCTTGATAATGATATCGCTGCAGTTTTTGTCTGCAAGGAGTTTCACGTTATGCTCTATTAAGTATTTTTCAATATCATAATAGAGCTGATGCGCCTTCTCTGTTCCAATATGACGAATAGGGCAGTCCACAAGCTTAAGTCCGGCAATTGTGGCTGATTTTCGTATCTCGCGGATTTCCTCGGTTTCGGTTGCGCCCTCTATGTGAG
>CAKJZE010000030.1 GCA_918285425.1 Clostridiales bacterium | reverse complement strand
ATGTTATAATAATATAAACAATAGAGGAGCAATATTCTATGAGATATGATAATATTAATACTAAATTATTAAATGAAATTTATAATAAATATGATGAAGATTCTCGTCTTATAAAAACATTACATGGTCAGCTTGAATTTTTTACAACAATGCAATATATTCATAAGTATCTTAAACCAGGTATGAAAGTTTTGGAAGTTGGGGCTGGAACTGGTAGATATTCAATTGCTCTTGCAAAAGAAGGGTATGATGTCACTGCTGTTGAACTTGTAAAATCTAATATTGATGTTTTAAATACAAATGCAAAAGACATTAAAAATTTAAAAGCTTATCAAGGTGATGCACTTGATTTATCAAAATTTGATGATGAGACTTTTGATATGGTTTTGGTGCTTGGTCCAATGTATCATCTTTATTTTGAAAAAGATCAAAACAGAGCAATTGATGAGGCTTTAAGGGTTTGTAAGAAAAATGGAGTTCTTATGTTTGCATTTATTCCTATTCACAACTTTATTTTTGGTTGTGGCATGGAAAGTACGTCAAATGTTGCTGATGCAATTAAAGAAAACTTCACAGAAGATTTTAAGCCAAGACAATTTCCTGAACAGGGGTTTACTGGTTTTGAAATTAATGATTTCAAAAAGCTATTTAAAAATAAAAATTTTAAGTCGATGCATTTGATTTCCACTGATAGTATAATGGCTCTGGAAGAAGATAGAAATAATTTTAATATGAACGATGAGACTTTTGACTTTTTCAAAAAATATCATCTGGCAACTTGTGAAAATCCAACTATGCAAGGTCTATCTTTTCATTTGCTTTATATTGGAAAAAAGTTTTGATTAAATAAGTATTTATAATATCAATTATTATAAAATACTGTCTGCTAAAATAAAAATTGAAAATGTCAAGGAGAAAGTATATGGGTGACTATTTCTATGATAAATCCAAAATGTATTATGAAAATTATAAAGCTGGAAAATTAACTAAAAAAGTTGGGAGTATAATTCAAAAAGGTGACAAGTATTTAACAATCTTACGAGAGGGTAAAAGGGCTATGTTTGCTGGTGGAAGTGTTGATAAAGGTGAAACAACAAGGCAAGCTGCCATAAGAGAAGTCTTTGAAGAGTGTGGTGCAAAGGTTGTTAAACTTAAATTTGTTAAAAAGGACTATTATTCAGTTGATTGGGAGTTTGAAGGTATTAAATTTCCAAACAAAAGAGTCTCGTATACTTACTTATGCCAAATTGAAGATAGTGAAAAGTTAAGTGCGATTGGCCTTCAGGGAGAGTTTGCTAAAAATACAACTTTAAAATGGTGCACAGTAAAAGAACTTGAAGAATTGAGATTGTGGGAACCTACACTTGAATTGGTCAAAAAAATTGAAAAAGAAAATATAAGAGTTTAAAAAAATAAAAATAATCAAACATTTGTTTGATTATTTATTTTTAGTGTGATATAATAAAATTATGGAAAAGATAGAAAAACAATTGAACATGTTTTCAATCTCAAATGTCAACTTAATAAAAGATGAGGTTGATATTTATGATCTAAAAATAAAGAAAATTCAAGATGGCGTTGTGGCTTTTACTGGACACAGACCAAATCATTTGCCTTGGGGAACGAATTTAAAATGTGAATTATTTTTAAATTTCCAAAAGAAATTTATAATTTTACTTGAAAAGTTAATTAAGAAAGGATATAAGACTTTTATAACTGGTATGGCTGTTGGTTTTGACTTAATTGCAGCACAGGCAATTTTGTCGCTTAAAGACAAATATAGTGGTTTAAAACTTGTGTGTGCTATGCCATATGACAATGATTATTTTGATAACATTTCATATGGCTATAAAAGTTTATATGAAGAAATATTACCAAAAGCAGATGAAGTTGTTTGGGTATCCAAAACTTATGATGCAGGCTGTTTTCAGCGCAGAAATGAGTATATGGTTGACAGGTGTGATTTGTGTCTTGCTTGCTTTGATTTTAAGTCAGGTGGCACCAAAAATACTGTTGATTATGCAATAAAGAAAAATAAAGAAGTTATTATAATAAAACCTTAAAATAATTTAAAAATTTTTCTATTTTTTATCATTTTCAGTTGACAATAAAGTTTGCTGGGTGTATATTAAAATCAAGTTTGACTTACTTTGACCTTTCTTTGGATTTATATAATAAAAGTCAAATAATTACAATTACAGGAGGACTGTTGTGGCAAATATAAGTGATATTATTGAACAATTTATTTTAAAAACACTTGGTGAAGAGGACAGCATTGACATTTCCCGTAACGAGCTTGCATCTTTCTTTTCATGTGCACCAAGTCAAATTAACTATGTGCTTGAAACAAGGTTCACAGTTGATCGTGGTTTTGTTAAGGAAAGCAGACGTGGCGGTGGTGGCTATATCAAGATCAGCAAGATCAAAATTGAAGATGATGCATATATGAACAATCTTATTCTTGAGAGTGTCGGTGATGAACTTTCTGAAAAACGTCTTTTTCAAATTTTGGACAAATTGACTTACGAGAAAATTTTATCAGCAAGGGAAAAAGAAATAGTTTTTTCTGCACTTTGTGACACTTCACTTGCAATGCCATTTACGATTAAAGATAGTATCCGTGCAAAAGCATTTAAAAATGTTTTAACTGCGCTTTTAAAACTTAAGGAGGAATAAAATGGCAACTCCATACCAAAATGTTTTAAATTCGCTTGATAAGGAAAAAACACAATGGCGAAATGACTTTAACCAGCAAAAACAAATGATATATTGCCCTGAATGTAATACAACGCTTGAAGATTTTTTAACTACTGGGTTTGTTGGTTGTGCGAACTGCTATCAGGTTTTTAAAAGTCATTTATCAGAATTTGCACTTGATATTCATGGCAGAAATATGCACATAGGTAAAATTCCAAAGGCAGAGGCAACCAAAGCCGCAAAAAGAAGGGAAATCGAAAGACTGTCACTTTTGGAAAAAAATGCTGCAGAAAGTAAAAACTATATATTGGCAGAACAATATAAAAATCAAATTGCAGCTTTGAAGGGGGAAAACAGATGATTGATATTAATTCAGTTGTTGTATCATCACGAATTCGCCTTGCAAGAACTCTTAAAGATTATGTTGTGCCAGCGCGCCTTACATCAAAAGAAGGTGAAAGCATCATTAATGATATTGCTGATATAATTTTGCCGATAGGTAATTATAAACTGTATACTATGGAACAATTGCCTGCACTTGATGCTGAAATTATGCAAGAAAAGCATTTAATATCTGCAAATTTACGTGATAATAAGGACTCTGGTGCGGTAATTCTAAGTGACGACCAAACTGTCAGCATAATGATTAATGAAGAAGACCATATTCGTGCCCAGTGTTTTTTAAATGGTTTGGCACTTGATAGTGCATATAAAATCATCAATGATATTGATGATCGCCTTATTGAAAAACTTGACATAGCTTTTGACAGCACATACGGTTTTTTAAACAGTTGTATAACAAATATAGGAACTGGTATGCGTGCGTCAGTAATGTTGTTTTTGCCAGCATTGACATTATCTGGCAAGATGGAAGAAGTCTTAAATGGGCTTAATGGTCAAGGACTGACAGCACGTGGTGTCTTTGGTGAAGGTAGCAATGCAAACAGTTTTCTGTATCAAATCTCAAACTCACGAAGTCTGGGTGTTAAAGAAAAAGATATTATTGATAAAGTAACTGGTTATAGTCTTAAACTTTGTGAAGCAGAGTGCGAAGAGAGAAAAAGATTGCTTGCAAGTGACGAAATAAAACTTAAAGACAAAGTATTTCGTGCTTGGGGAGTACTGACAAATGCATATCAACTTTCTGCAGATGAATTTATGCGATATATGGGTGAGCTTAAGATGGGAATTGTGCTTGGATTTATTAGGTTGAAAGACAACTCACTTATTGATAAACTTTTATTTGACGCACTGCCAAGTAGTTTAACAAAACTTTCTGGAAATGAGACTCTTGGTGAGACCGAAGAAAATATAACTCGAGCAAGTTTTGTAAGTAAAACTTTAAAGAGTGTAAGAATTAAGTAAAATAAATAATTAATTATATAAAGGAGAAATATAATGACATATTCAATGACACCAAATGTTCAAATCGCACTTAAAAATGCAGTTGACCTTGCATACTCTCTTGGTGAAAATCAAGTTGGTACTGAACATTTGCTTTATGGGCTTGCAAGTGTGGAGAACTCTGTGGCTGGCGGGCTTTTGCTTACTGCGGGTGCAAATAAAAACAGCATTGCAAAGATGATTAAAATGAGCAGGGCGATAACAAATCCATTTATTGGCCCTGTTGATATGGAATACACACCTCGTGTTAAGGATATTATAAGAAAAGCATATGCTTTAAGTTGTGAAGTTGGCATGGGATATATTGTGACGGAACATCTTTTATATGCACTTTTGTGTGATACTGGATGCACAGCAGTTAATATTCTTGAAAATGGTTTAAGTGTTGATCTGAACAGGCTTTTAAATAAGACTGTTGCTGCTATAAATGGTGAAAATGAAGATGAGGACTATGCTTCAGCTCAATCTTCAAATGCACAAAATGGCTATACAAACAATTATGAAAGAAATAAAAATTCACAAGCAAAAAATGTCAATGCAAAATTGCCTGAAGTGTTAAGAGACATGGGGGTTGATTTGACTGAAAGGGCACGCCTTGGCAAAATGGATCCAATTATAGGTCGTGAAAGTGAGACTGCACGTATTATTGAGATTTTGTGCCGTAAAACAAAAAATAATCCAGTTCTAATAGGTGAAGCTGGTGTTGGTAAGTCAGCTGTAGTTGAAGGTCTTGCTCAAGCCATTGTGAAAGGTGATGTCCCTGAACTTTTGAAAGGTAAAACTATTTTCAGTTTGGAAATTGGCTCACTTATGGCTGGAACAAAATATCGTGGAAGCATGGAAGAAAAACTTAAAAATGCAATTGAAACAATTATCAGCGCTAAAAATATCATAGTGTTTATTGATGAAATACACATGTTGGCACAGGCAGGCAGCAAAGAGGGTGAAGTCAGCCCATCAGATATGTTAAAACCATATCTTGCTCGTGGAGAAATGCAGACTATTGGTGCAACAACTACAGAAGAGTACAGAAAATTTATTGAAAAAGATAAGGCGCTGGAAAGACGTTTCCAACCAATAATTGTTGATCAGCCAAGTGAAGAAGACACTATTGAAATCTTAAAGGGTATTCGCGACAGCTATGAGGCTTTCCATAAAGTGAAAATTACTGATGACGCAATTGAAGCGGCTGTTAATTTGTCTGTAAGATACATTATGGACAGAAGTTTGCCGGACAAAGCTATTGACCTTATTGATGAGGCATGCAGTCATGCAAAAGTTGGTGCATCTATTGCTTCACCAAAGCTTAAAGAAATGGAAAAAGAGCTTTCACAGATTGAACTTCTTAAAGATGAGGCAAAGCGTAATGAGAATTTTGATGGCGCAAAAGTATATAAAGATAAAGCTGAAAAACTTAAAGATGATATTGAAAAGTTAAGAAATGACTGGAATAAATCAAAGGAGAGCCAAGAAGGTAAAATTACTTCAGAGGACATTGCGCGTGTTGTTTCAAGCTGGACAAAAATTCCTGTTACAAAACTTACCGAGAGTGAGAAAGAAAAACTTATTCACCTTGAAGATATGCTGCATAAACGTGTTGTTGGTCAAAATCAAGCTATTACTGCTGTTTCAAAAGCTATAAGGCGTGCAAGGGCTGGTCTTAAAGACCCGAAACGTCCAATTGGTTCATTTATATTCCTTGGGCCAACTGGTGTTGGTAAAACAGAGCTTACAAAGGCACTTGCTGAAGCACTTTTTGATGATGAAAATACAGTGATTCGAATTGACATGAGTGAATATATGGAAGCACACTCTGTTGCAAAACTGATTGGTGCACCTCCTGGATATGTTGGTCATGATGACGGTGGTCAACTTACCGAGCAAGTTCGAAGAAAACCATACAGTGTTGTGCTTTTTGATGAGATTGAAAAGGCACATCCAGATGTGTTTAACATACTGCTTCAAGTACTTGATGATGGGCGTCTTACTGACAGTCAAGGAAGAACTGTAAGTTTTAAAAATACTGTAATAATTTTAACAAGCAATGTTGGTGTTGCTGATCTGCCAAAGAATTCAGGCAAGCTTGGTTTCAGTGATGAAGATGATGCTAATGTTGATGTGAAAGAGCATTTGATGAAAGCACTTCGTGATAAGTTTAAACCAGAGTTTTTGAACAGAATTGATGTAACAGTTATATTTGACAGACTTTCAAAAGATGATATCATAAAAATTGCAAACATTATGATTGCAAATCTCAATAAAAAACTTGCAACTAAAAAAATTGAACTTAAATTCACAAATGGAGCTATGCAAGAAATATTTGACAAGGGTTACAGTGAAGAATATGGTGCAAGACCACTTAAACGTTTCCTTGAACAGAGCATTGAAGATAACCTTGCTGAAGAAATCCTTATGGGAAATATTGCCGAAGGCGACAATGTGAAAGTTGGCTTCAAAAACGGCAAGTTTACGTTTGAGAAAGGATAAAATGACAATAAAAAAACAGGTTTTTAAAACCTGTTTTTTTTATTATTATTTTAAAAATCTGTTTCAATCAAACCATAATCGCCGTCGTGACGAGCATATACTATGTTAACTTTTTGTGTCTTTTCATTTAAGAATACATAAAAGTCGTGATCAGTGAGTTCCAAAAGTTCAATAGCATCTTGTTCACTGATTGGGAATAAGTCGTATTTTTTACGCTTTGTAATTTGTGGTTTCTTGAAAGTTGGAAGTTCATCAAAAAAGAGAAGATCAGCAGCATCAATAAGGTTTGTTCTTTTAAAAGATGAAAGCTTATCTTGATGTTTTACAACTTGTCTTTCAATTTTTGAAAGGCAGGCATCAATATTTGCATACATATTGTCTGATTCAACTTCACTTCTGACAAAAAGTCCGTCAGATTTTAAAGTTACTTCCATTTTGTAACTGTTATTATTTCTTGAAGATAAAACAACCTTGCATGATGCGTTTTCGCCAAGATATTTTTCAAAGCGATTAACTTTTTTCTCAACAAGGTCTTTTAATTTATCTTGTGCCTTATAATTTTTTTCTAAAAATTCAATTTTCATTTTTGTGCCTCCTTAAGCTATTGTAATTATACCATATTTTGAAACAAATAATCTACTGATTTAAACAAATTACAATTGTTTTTTATAAAGTTTTATCAACGCTTTACTCCATGTTATATCTGGGCTGTTAACCGTTATTGTTGGCTCTGCATCATCAGGATTGATGATATTTCTTAATCTTATTTTAATTCCTATGCGTGTGGTTTCAGGTTTAATAAAATTATAAAAACTTAAATTGTCAGCATAGCCGTCTTTATAAACTAAAATTGTGAATTCGCCATAAGGTCTCTCTAAACTTAAGTCAAAATTTTGATTTCTGATAATCGGCACATCAATAAATTCTGTTTTTCCGTGTTTATTTGTTGTTTCATAGTGTCTTGTTTCAATGATACATATAGTTGCTCCATCAACTGGTTTACCAGACATGTCGTCAATAACTTCAATTTGAATTTTGCCACTTTGATTTGTTTGGGCATTTGTCTGCTTAATTTTATTAATTGTTCCAAATCTATAAAAAAGCAAACAAAGCGAAGCTAAATTTAAAAAGGCAAGAGTTAAAATAAAAATTTTTCTTAACATATTTATATATATGATAAAAATACTTTCAAAATTTCTGAAAAAAGTGTAAAATATACGTATGGGGATAAAAGTAGAAAGATTAAATTTTGGATATATAAAAAGACCTCTTTCACTTATTGATGTCAGTTTTGACATAAGTGACGGGGAAGTTATTGCTTTGCTTGGTGGCGAAGGTGCCGGCAAAACAAGTCTTCTTAATGTGCTTACTGGACTAAAAAAACAATATATTGGAAAAATTCTTTATGACAATAAAAATATTGAAATAGGTGAAAAGAAATTGGGAATTTCTTATCTTCTTTCTGAACCCGCATTTTTTAAAAATAAAAGCATTTTATATAATTTGCAATATCAATTAAAAGTGAATAATATAACTATGTCAGATAATGATATTATAAATATTTTTAATAAATTTGAGTTCAAATTTCCTTTAAAAATCAAAGTAAAAAAGTTAAAAAATGTTGATAAAAAAATTCTTTCAATAATAAGAAGCTACTTTAAAAGTCCGCGTTTTATATTTATTGATGATATGTTTTATGGACTAAATAAGGAAGATTGTGAAAGATTAAAAAACGCAATTTTAACCTTAATTAATGAAAAAAAATGGGTTAAAACCATTATTTTGGCGGAAAATTCAAATATTTTTGATTTTAAATTTAATAAAATATTTTATTTGAATTATGGGCATCTTGATATTTTTTCTTCGTTTGAAGATCTTAAAAATCAACTGATTGATTTGCAGGCGCTCAATTATTTTAAGCATACAAAAAAAGACTATTATTTGGCATTTGATGGAAATAACTATTTTTTAATTAAATATAAAGACTCTGCTTCGAAAGACAGAAATAAGAAAATTAGTTACATGGAAGAAAAAAGACTTTTACTTGACCAAAAATTTTATAATCAATTAGGAAAATGTGCACTTAAAACTGATCAGGAAATGGAAGTCACTCTAACCAGCCTTGAAATGATTAATTTTGATGACAGTTTTGATGATATTAATAATTGTTTGACTTTTGGTAAAATAAATATATTTGAAAAAAATACTTTTGTTAAAATTTTGTAAATGATTGATTTTATATAGTATTTGTTATAATATATTTACAAGAGGCAATATTTTTAAACAAAGGATGAAAGTTATGTCTGAAATAAAAGAAGAAAAAAAAGTTATTAAGTGTGCAATTGTTGAGAAGATTATTGGAAATTTAAATGCTGATGAGAGAGTTGCTTTGGCAGAAAAATATTTAAATGATAAAATAGTTTCTGTTTTTAAAGATACTGAACTTAAAGACAGTATTGATGCCCTTTTTGCAAATAATCTTAATATAAGTGAGACAAGCAGAAATGCGTTTATGCATCGCAACACATTACTTTATAGATTGGACAAAATAAATAAAATTACTGGTCTTAATATTCGTAATTTTGATGATGCTGTAACTTTGATGATTTTGGAATCTGTTTATGACAAAACTAAAAATTTAAGATAGAAGAATAAATGATGGATAAAACTTTTTCACTGATTGAAAAAATAAAAGAAGAATACCCAGATCCCAAGTGTGAGCTTAATTTTGGTTCACCTTTTCAACTTCTTGTTGCAGTTGTTTTGTCTGCCCAGTGTACTGACAAACGTGTTAATCAAGTAACTGAAAAAATGTTTAAAAAATATTCAACTCCCAAAGACTTTGCTGATATTGATATTGGTGTGCTTGAAAATGAAATAAGGCCGTGTGGATTCTATCATAATAAAGCAAAGGCAATAAAAAGTTTATCGCAAGATATAGTGAACAAGTTTGATGGCAAGCTTCCAACATCAAAAGAAGATTTGAAATCTCTTGCTGGTGTTGGAGAAAAAACTGCAAATGTTGTGATTTCTATGGCATATGGAACTCCTGCAATTGCTGTTGATACTCATGTGTTCAGGGTGTCAAATCGTCTTGGTTTGGCAAATGCCAATACACCTGAAAAGACACAGGCTCAACTTGAAAAAGTTTTACCAAAAGATTTTTGGACACGCGCACACTATAGTTTAGTGCTTCATGGAAGATATGTGTGTAAAGCAATTAAACCAAGATGTGCAGAATGTAATTTGAAAGAATTTTGCAAATTTTATGCAAAAAAATACTAAAATTTCAATCAATAGAGATTAATATTGCAATTTTTATTTTTATGAGGAATTAAGAAAATGTTTGTTGACAGAGTTAAAATTTATATAAAGGCAGGTCAAGGCGGAAACGGAAAGACCTCTTTTCATACTGAAAAATTTGTGCGAAAAGGTGGCCCTGATGGTGGCGATGGTGGCAATGGCGGAAGCATAATTTTTATTGCTGACAAAGGTATTGATAACCTTATTGATTTTAAATTCACTAAACACTATCGTGCTGAAAATGGCTCTAATGGTGAATCAGGTAACAAGACTGGTAAAAGCGGGAAAGACATGATTATTAAAGTGCCTTGTGGTACAGTAATAAAAGATGCCGAAACTGATGGAATACTGGCCGACCTTTATGAAGGTGGCATGCAAATTGTTGCACTTAAAGGTGGACTTGGTGGAAAAGGTAATGCAAGATTTAAGACAAGCCGCCGCCAAGCTCCAGCATTTTCACAAACAGGTCAACTTACTGAAGAAAAGCAGGTGATTTTGGAGCTTAAAACAATTGCTGATGTTGGATTGATTGGCTTTCCAAATGTTGGTAAAAGCACGCTGCTTTCAATGCTTACAGCTGCAAAACCAAAGATTGCAAACTATCACTTTACAACTTTAGCTCCAAATATTGGGGTGTGCAAAGTTTATGACAAGAGTTTTGTGATTGCAGATATTCCTGGGCTTATTGAAGGTGCAAGTGAAGGTGTTGGACTTGGACACTATTTCCTTCGTCATATTGAAAGAACAAGACTTTTGCTTCATGTGATTGATGTGTCTGGAAGCGAGGATCGTGACCCATACAATGACTTTAAAATTGTAAATAATGAGTTAAAAAAGTATGGTAAAGTTGTGTCAGAACTGCCACAAATTATTGTTCTTAATAAGATTGATATTGCAGTAAATAAACAAATTACTGACTTTAAAGCACATATTTCAAAACTTAAAAATAAATATGAAATTGTTGAAATATCCGCCGCCGCAAACATAAATCTTGATGTTTTGCTTAAGGTTGTTTCAAATAAGTTAAACGAATTACCACCAAAGAAACCTCTTGAATATACACCTTTTGTCTATGAACGTGCTGATGCATCTAAATTTGAAATCAGTCGTGCTGATGATGGTGCATTTATACTTTCTGGTGGATACATTGATGAACTTGTGCGAAATATTGTTGTTGATGACTATACATCATTCAGCTATTTCCAGCGAATGCTTAAAGAAAAGGGAATTATCAAAGAACTTCAGAAACGTGGAGCCAAAGACGGAAGTATCATTCGTGTCAAAGATATGGACTTCGAATATTACCCAGACGAATAATTGGTTCCGCTCGTTTACGAGCGGACCATATCACCGCATCTTTAGCGAAATTTATGCTAAAACATTCAATTTTTGATATTTATGATTAAGGTAAAGGAGAATTTTAAATGGATTCTAAAACAAGAGCAAAATTGAGAGGGTTTGCAAACAAAATTGAAGCAAGTGTTATTATCGGAAAAGATGGAATAACTGATAATGTTTTAAATCAGATTTCTATGAATCTTGATGCGCATGAGCTTGTTAAGATAAGCGTGCTTTCAGCTGATGAAGATTATAAACAAATGCTTTCATTTTTGGCTGAAAAACTTCAAGCTGAACCAATCCAAGCAGTTGGCAGGAAACTTGTGCTTTACAGATTTTCTTCGAAGAAAAAAAGTGGTCATGTATTAAGAGAAAATCAATAATATTTTTAATTGTTATTGACTTACATTCATATTTTTGTTACAATACGTTCATTAAATATGTAGGAGATTAATAGTATGCTATACGATTTCAGTCATATAAAAAATGCAACACAAAATCTTTATAATACATTTATTTCTTACTGCAAAGAAATACCATTTGTTTTTACAACAGATAATTCAGTTTTTTTTACTACATCACCAATTTTTTGTGACGTTTACAAACAGGCATCACAAGATGACCTTAACTGTAAAACTTTTGATTTTAATAATGATTTTGAGAAAGTCTTTGTTATTTCTGAAAATGTCAAAGATGAATTTACAAAAAATATGAAACTTCTTAAAAAATATAAATATGCAAGTTATGTTGAGGTGGATGACATATTGCCATGTGTACACATCAATATCCCATATTATAAAGAATTTTTTAAAAGTGCATCTTTAGTTGTTTCTGATAACATAAATGATATGAAAAAGCATCTTAGTGATATTGTTAAAAGTTATGTTAATTTATACAAAATAAAAGATAAAAATTTACTTGAAGAAATGGAACCAAGAATTCATGTTGTATTGTCTTTGAATAACAAGCAAACTATGCTTGCGGATCAAAACCATTTAACGAAATTACAAGCAGTTAACTTCAAAAGTTTTATGGAAAATGCTTTAGAAGAAGAAGTTGGGTTAAATAAGTAGAATTATTTGTCAATTGACTTGACAACTTGTAAATCCATGTTTATACTAAAGATGTTTATAAATGCAACGATTGCGAACAAGTAGTTTATGTGAAAGCTTAAAGAGATTGATTACCCTGGGCTGTAAGTAATCATAAGAACGCACATAAATGAATTTCATTGCAGGAGCTGGCCACAGGAAATGGTGGCTCGTGAAACTTGGCGTGACTTAAGTTAATGAGGCAAAGGTGACTTTGCAAATCAAGGTGGTACAGCGTAAACTAGACGCCCTTGGAACATTTCTGTTCTGGGCGTTTTTTATTTAAAGGAGAGAAAAATGAAAGAGAAAATTAAAGAACTTGATGAACTTTTTGACAAACAGTCTGCAAATGTTTCTTCAGATGATGAGATTGAAAATTTGCGTCTTGACTTTGTTGGTAAGAAGGGTAAAATAACAGCACTTATGGCTGACTTTCGCAATGTTCCGAATGAGCAAAAAAAAGAGGTTGGTATTCTTATCAATAATTTGAAAAATAAGGTTGAAAATACTATTTCAGCTCTTAAAGAAAGTGCAAAAGAAAAAGCAATAGAAAAACAAATTGCAAATGATAAGAAATTTGATTTTACACTTCCTGTTGACACAAAAACTGGATCACTGCACCCAAGAACTATACTTCAAAAGACAATTGTTGATGAGTTTGTCAGCATGGGATTTGTTATTGAAGATGGAAATGAGATCGAAACTGAATATAACAACTTCACATCAGTTAACGTTCCTGAAAGTCACCCGGCACGTGATATGCAGGATACTTTCTGGCTTTCAAATGGTGAGGTGCTTAAAACTCAAACATCTGCTGCACAAAACAGAATTCTCAGAACTTATGGGCCGGTATGTCGTGTGCTTTTCCCAGGAAGATGTTTTAGGAATGAATCACTTGACAGCACTCATGAAAACACTTTCTTTCAAATTGAAGGTGTTGTGGTTGATGAAAATGTAAGTGTTGCAAATCTTATTTACTTTATGAAAGAGATGCTTAAAGGTGTATTTAAAAAAGACATAAATGTCAGACTTCGTCCTGGATTTTTCCCATTTACTGAGCCTTCATTTGAACTTGATGCAACATGCCCACTTTGTGGCGGTCGTGGTTGCAATAGTTGTTCAAAAACTGGTTGGCTTGAACTTTGCCCATGTGGAATGATTCATCCAAATGTTTTGAAAGAGGCTGGAATTGATCCTGACAAATATAATGGATTTGCTTTTGGACTTGGCTTTGACCGCTTGGTTATGATGAAAACTGGTCTTGACGATATAAGATATCTTAACAGTGGAAATATAAAATTGCTTGGTCAATATGGGACGAAGATGTAGGAGGACAAAAAGATGAAAATTTCAATGAATTGGATAAAAGAATTTGTAGATCTTGACGGCATTTCCACCGAAGAATTGATTAAAAGA
>CAKJZE010000029.1 GCA_918285425.1 Clostridiales bacterium | reverse complement strand
GTACAAGATGTTCTCAAAATTAAGTTTCGCAATAAATAGTATCGCATCAAAAATGATGGGAATATCTTCTGCTCCGCAAAATAAACTGGCGTGGTACTATGAAGTAGATGGACAAGACGTTTTAACGGGTAAAAATAGTTTTTGGAAAACTCTTTGGATAATTGTGCGCAATGCAGTTTTTTCAGTCGTTGAATATACTTGGGAATTAGTTATAAGAGCTATTTATGCGGTCGCAAAATGGATTCTTACTATTATAGATTTTATATTTATATTTATAAGACAAATTATTGGCATGAATACAGACTTCAGCAGTCTGGAAGATGTTTCTAAATCTGATATGATCTTCCAATTTATCTTTAATGAAAATGTTATAAAGATTGTTCGTAATCTTATATTGTTTGCAATTGTACTTTTAATTTTATTTTCAATTATTGCAATATTTATGTCTGAATATAAGTATGTAACTCAAGGTGGTGACAATTCCAAGAAAAATATTCTTGTCAATGCTCTTAAATCAATCTTTTTAATGGCATTTGTTCCGCTTGTTGTCATTGGTGGAATAATTATGTCAAATGCAGTTCTAAAGGCGTTGTATATTGCAACTGCTGGTGGTCAAGACACATCGCTTTCAAACCAGATTTTTGTGGCTGCATCATATCAGTCAAATGCTTTCAGGCGTTACGCATATAATAACAGGAAAATCCCAATAACTTATAACTTTAGTGAAATTACTGCTGATGATAATGTTGCAGGATATGGATCAACAGAGGGACTTTCTGGTCTGGAGAGCGCATTTGAATCATTTATGAATGATTCGGTCTGGATAAGGGGATTTAAAACTTTTTGGATGTTTTATTCAGATGGATTCCTTGATATGAAAGAAGTGGACAGACTTGACCAAATTTATGAAGAGCATAACAAAACCAGCCCTTATCATGTTGTCTATGATATGGGTATGCAGGCGCGTTCTGAACAATACTATATTATGGCAGATGTTATGGATTGGGCAATGAAAGGCTCAAACGTATTCTATTATAAAACTGCTGAAGAAATTTTTGAATCTTATGAAAAAGCTAAAGATGCTGGAGTAAATGTTCCAAGTGAAATGCCAATTTATGTTGATGGAAAAGACTATAAGTTTGAAATTTGGTATGATGGCGACAGTGAAACTGTAACGTACACGCATACAGGTGGTGCTGACAATCGTAACAAAATCAATGGTGCAACAGATGAGGCAAAAGGTGCAAAATTCTTGATTGCTATTGAAAAATCAGGTGTGGGAAGTGATGGTAAAACATATACATATTACTATCCACTGTTGAGTGCACAGGAAAATTTTGCAACAGATTATTATGCTCAATCAAAGCAATTGATTATTGCAAAAGGTATGTTTGATGAAGGTAAGTATCCAACTGCACTCAAAATTGAAGACGGAATGGTTAAGTGTTATCGTGACGATTTAAACGTACCAACACTTGTGGATTTATTCCCACACATAAGTTATGAAAAACCTGAAGGTGTAACTGAAAATCTTGGCAGTGCAATTCTTGGTTGGGGATTTAAAACAATTACCGGCGTGGATATTCATGAATTTATACCTTATTTGTATTATAATTTTGATATATTCAGCTTATTTACAAAATCATCAAGATCTATTGTTAAACTTGATAATGGAATGATGAAATTAAACTATAATTTCACTCAAAAAGGTTTTGCAATGCATCATGTTTACTATGTTCCAGGATTCAATATTGTGATATTGTTGTTTGGTTGTGGACTACTTTTGGGAATTCTTATAAAAATTCTGTTTGGCGTGGTTTTAAGAGTGCTTGACATCACCTTGCTTTACATTACATACCCGGCAGTGCTGTCAACAATGCCGCTTGATAATGGAAGCAGATTCCAGGGATGGACAGACAAGTTCATTAAGAAGGTTTTGTCGGTTTATGGTGTGGTTGTTGGCATAAACATTGTATTGCTACTTATGCCGGCAATTACTTCATTAGAAATTTTTACACCGGCTGATATTAAATATGCATTTACTTCAAAGGCACTATCGCCTGGTCTTGGGTCATGGCTTGGGGCCGCCTTTGTAAATTTCATTTTCCAATATTTGTTTATCTTTGTGGCTTTCAGCTCTATAGAAAAGTTTATGAAAATTATTGAAGGTCTTGCAACAAATTGGCAAAAGAGTAAATATGATCCAGAAATGGAAGAATCTAAAAAGCTAGGTGCAGTTTTACAGGATGGTAATATGGTTTTGACTGATTTGAAAGCTTTGCCACAAAAGGTCGCAGATGTTGTTTCTGGTAAAGCTACTGTTGATCTTGGCAAGAAAATGTTTGACACTGTTAAAGGGTTTGTGCCTGGCTCTGCTTTCAGTGACTATTCTGATAATAAAGCAGATGATAAATTAGAAGGATTTGGTCTTAAAAAAGATAGAAAAGATATCTGGAGTGATGCATTCAGTGCTAATAAAGATAATAAATCAGCGGATAATAGTCAACAAAATCAAAACAATAACAATAATCAAAATAACAATCAAAACACTTCACAAAATGGAGAAAATAATGGTGCAACGCAACAATCAGGCAATGCAACAAATCAGGGCACTAATGTAACAGCAAACGGAGAAAATCAACAAGCGAATCCAAATGCTGAAGTTGGAGCAGATGGTCAAACTCCAATAAATGTTCCATCTGGATCATTCGATGATAGGAATGCTACTGGTGAAAATGCAAGTGCTCAAAATGAAAATGCTGCGACATCAGGTGATGGTGCTTCAAATGCTGAATCTGGCGGAGAAGCTGCAGCTGAAAGTGCTGAAGCTGCAGAAGGTGCTGGTGGTGCTGCCGGAGCTATAGCTGGCGGTGTTAGCATGGCTGCCAAATTTGCTGGAGCTACTGCTAAATTTGGTAAGACTGTATTTAAGGCGGGCATGAACAAATCAAAAGAGAATCCAGATGATGAAGATAGCGATACGAATTCAGATGAAGAACAAGAAGCTCAATCAAATTCTGAGACGAGTGGTGAAAAATCTTCAGATAAAAAGAATAATGAAGAATCAGAAAAAGATTCAAAAGATAGCAACAGCAGTGCCGCAAACAATAATGATCAATCAGCTGGCAATTCAGAAGGTCAAAGCTATGTAAACAAGAACCATGAAAAAGTAAAACCTTACAAAACTGCTGGTGAAAACTCTGAAGAAGCCAACAAAAATAAGGAAGCTAAAAAAGAAGAAAACAAGAAGAGTTTTGTAAGAAAAGGCAATGGTAAGGTAAGATCTAATAAAACTGTTAAAGAAATTCATAAAGGAAGAATCTTCAGAAGAAAACCAAAGAAGAAAGATCGTTACCAAAAGAAAATTGATCAAAAGAAGAAAAATTTAAAACAAAAGAAAGTTGTTCTTAAACAAAAGAGGCGTATATTAAAGAACAAGAAAAAAATTGCAAGACAAAAGAAGCAAAATTATAGGAAAAAGAAATGGCAGCACAGGGCTGTAAAAGCACAACTGAGAGCTGCAAGATTCAATAAATTATTCTTGCGCGGTGAAGCTAGACAAGAAATGAAAGAACATATACGTGCGCTTAAAGCAGAAGCAAGACGCATTAAAAAAGAAAGAAAAGCTGCAAAGCGACAATACAAAGATGCGAAGGCTGATGTAAAAGCTGCAAGAGCTGACGTAAAGGTTGCAAAATCTGACGTTAAATTAGCGAAATCTGAACTTAAGGAAGCAAAAATTGATAGAAAGATTGCGCATGGCAAAATCAAAGATTCAAGAAAGATTTTGAAGCAAAGAAAGAGGAAAAAGAAAAATATAAGGACGAAGCGGCGCAATTTAAAGAAACATAAACGGGTTGAAAAGAAAAAGCAGAGAGTTGCAAGAAGAAAAGAAAATCATCAAGGAAAAACCGGTGATGAAAATAGTTCTTCAAGTGCTCCTGATGCGGCAGCAAGTTCAGGTGGAGACACTGGCGAAGATGCTGGTTCAGTATAATTTGCAATAACTTTCAAAAAAGAGTTTGATGTTGTGTCAAACTCTTTTTATATTTTTTTATTTTTTTGTGTAATCGTTTGCCTTTGGGTTTATAATTGATATAAAATAAAAATATAGAAACAATTGGAGGAAAATTATGGCAAAAATAAAAGTTGGTATAAACGGATTTGGACGTATTGGAAGTATGCTTCTTCGCGCGTCAATAACAAACAACACTAATATTCAAATTGTGGGTATTAATGATCCATTTTTGGATATAAACTATGCTGCATATATGATCAAATATGACAGTGTGCATGGCACTTTTGATGCAGATATTTCAGTTGAAGGTGATAACCTTATAGTTAACGGAAATAAAATTAAATTCTTTGCAAAAATGAACCCTGAAGAGATTGATTGGAAGGGCGTTGGTGCAGAGTATGTTGCAGAAGCAACTGGTAAATTTACAAAGGCTGAAGATGCTGCACGTCACCTTGCTGGCGGTGCAAAAAAAGTTGTTATTACAGCCCCTGGAAAGGGTACACCAGTATTTGTTATGGGTGTCAATGAAAACACATATACAAAGGATATGACGGTTGTGTCAAATGCGAGCTGTACAACAAATTGTTTGGCTCCACTTGCAAAAGTCATACATGAAAACTTTGGAATTGTTGAAGGACTTATGACAACAGTGCATGCAACAACTGCAACACAACTTACTGTTGACGGATCATCAAAGAAAGATTGGCGTGGTGGAAGAAGCGCACTTGTCAACATCATTCCATCATCAAC
>CAKJZE010000028.1 GCA_918285425.1 Clostridiales bacterium | reverse complement strand
GGCTACAAACAATCCACTGATTGTTTGCTTAACGCGTCGTCCCCTCGACTCAAAAGGTCGTACCGGTTCGACTCCGGTCACCAGCACCATAAAAATACAAGGCAATCAAGCCTTGTGTTTTTATAATAAGGAGAAGAATATGAAAAATGATAAACCAATTTTGAAAGTAATGGCAGTTCCTGGACAAGCATTTGTTCTGTCAAAAGAAGAATATGATAAGCTTAACTCAAACTATAAATCAAAACAAGTTATAAAAGAAATCGAAAAGCTGAAAAAAAAGTGAATATTTCAAAAATATTACTGATAAAACAAAAATAAACACTGAAAATGAACCATGATTATAAACCAAATTTATTTTAAACCACAGAAAACTTCTGTGTTTTTTTATTCTTTCGACCATATTCAACAATTCACATAAATTTTCGTCAATTTTCAGAAAGAACTTTCATTATTTAACGAAATAATATCTGCTACAATATTTCTATGGATTACATAGCTGATAACATACTACCAACAGGAAAATGCAAAGTTATTACTTCTGGAAGTATTAACAAGAAAATATTTGCCATAATAGAAGATAAAACTGGCAACCAATATAAAGTAAATGAATATGAACTTACGGAATATGTGCCTGATCACTCTTTTAAATTACAATCAACATGTTGGCTTGACAGTGACGAATATGCAAGTTCTTATCAATATGTGAATGGACTTTACAAAATTATTGAGAACAATGATTTAAAAAGGCTTTATAGAATTTTTAAAAGGCTGAACAAATCTGAACAAAAAGAACTTTTAATTAAACCCAATTTCTATCAGTATAAAAGTATAGAGGATAACGAGATAAAATCTTACTCATTTGAAACTTTTATAGATAACAAGAAATTATATAACTTATTGCCGAAAAATCAGGCATATGAATATTTAAAAAATAAACTGGAAACCTTTAAGAAAAAAAGCAAAATCTTCTTTAAAAAAGCTACTGAATTTAAGATGATAAATGAAAGCGAAGATGATGGAATGGAATATTAAATAACTTTATGTGCTTAAATGCAAATTAATTAAAATTTTCATCAACTTTTCTGATTGCTTGACAATGGGATTTTCTGTGTGATACTATGGTCTTGTGGAAGATTTTTCCACTTATGTATTGTTGTTTACAAAAGTAAAATTAAATATTTTATTTATGATAAATTCTTTACAAATATAAAAAAGGGAGGAACTTAAAATGGTAGGTGCCATTATTGGTGCAGCTGTCGGTTCTCTTTTGCTTGGTGCAGGTGTTGGCATACTGGTTTTCTATTTCGTACAAAGAAACCGTGTAGGTGCTGCAAGACAAGAAGCGTCTAAACTTGTTGAAAACGCTAAACAAGAAGCGTCAACATATAAAAAAGAGGCTATGCTTGAAGCAAAAGAAGAAGCATTAAAGCTGAAAAATCAAACTGAAGAAGAAGTTAAAGAGCGCAGAGCAGAAGTTCAACGTATTGAAAACCGCATTGCGCAAAGAGAAGAAAATTTGGACAGAAAGGAAGATGCGCTTGACAAGAAGTTGCAAGCTGCAGAAGATCTTAAAGCCCAAATTGAAACCGGAAAGCAAGCTCTTGCAAATCGTGAGGCAGAGCTTGACAAAAAAGCTGAAGGCATTGTTAAAGAGCTTGAGCGTGTTTCTGGTCTTTCACAAGAAAAGGCAAAAGCTGAACTTGTTGCGGCCATTGAAGATGATGCAAGAAAAGAAGCCGGAGTGATTGTTCGCAACATTGAAGAAGAAGCTCGTGAACAGGGGGAGAAAAAGGCAAGAGAGATCATCACACTTGCAATACAAAAGTGTGCCACTGACCACACTGCAGAGGTAACAGTTACATCGGTTGCCCTTCCATCTGACGAAATGAAAGGAAGAATCATTGGCCGCGAGGGAAGGAATATTCGTACAATTGAAGCTGCAACTGGTGTTGATCTTATAATTGATGATACGCCAGAAGCAATTATTCTTTCAAGCTTTGACCCAATCCGCAGAGAGGTTGCACGTCTTACACTTGAAAAACTTATCACTGATGGAAGAATCCATCCAACACGTGTTGAGGACATTGTTGAAAAGGTTAAACGAGATATTGAAAAGACAATCAAAGAGGCAGGTGAAAATGCCGCATTTGATGCCGGCATATTCAATCTCCATCCAGAACTTATCAAGATTCTTGGTCGCCTTAAATACAGAACAAGCTATGGTCAAAACGTTTTGAAACACAGTCTTGAAACCTCATATATTGCAGGACTTTTGGCAGGCGAGCTTGGTGCAGATGTTGCTGTTGCAAAACGTGGCGGACTGCTTCATGACATTGGAAAAGCTCTTGACTTTGAGATGGAGGGCACACACGTTTCAATAGGTGTTGATGTTGCCAAAAAGTATAAAGAAAGCCCAGAGGTTATCCACTGCATAGAGGCTCACCATGGCGGAGTTGAATACAAAAGTTTGGAAGCAATCTTGGTTCAAGTTGCTGATGCCATATCTTCAGCAAGACCTGGCGCAAGGCGTGAATCACTTGACGCCTATGTTAAACGTCTTGAAAAACTTGAGGAGATTGCAACAAGTTTCAAGGG
>CAKJZE010000027.1 GCA_918285425.1 Clostridiales bacterium | reverse complement strand
AATATTGATAATTCATCAAAATTGCTTGTTTTTGTGTAATTTGTTCTATTTTTCTTGTAAAAGCCACATTGGTTATGAGTTATTATTTAACAAAGGAGCCATTATGGGAAGAAAAATTTGTGTTGTTTCTGGGAAAGGTGGAGTGGGCAAAACAACTGTTACCTTTGGTCTTGGCGTAAGCTTGGCAAAAATGGGATATAGTGTATGTCTTATGGATTTGGATTTAGGACTTAATAATCTGGATTCGCTTTTTGATCTGGAAAACAAAGTAGTTTTTGATTTAACTGATTGCCTTGAGGGACGTTGCAGAATTAAGCAGGCATTGATAAATTGTGATTTTCAAGAAAATTTATATATACTTTCTTCTGCAAAGACAGAGATAATGTCTCAAATATCACAAATAAAATTAAATATGTTGATAAATAAGCTGGCGGGGGTTTTTGATTTTGTTTTTATTGACTCGCCTGCCGGAATAAATAATAACTTTTTCTTGGCGGTAAAATGTAGCGATGAGGCTATTTTGGTTGTAACCCCACATATTTCATCGATTCGTGATGCTGACAAGGTTATTGGAGTCATAAGAGGCACTGATTTGCAGTCGGTCAGCATTGTAATAAACAGAATAAGGGGGGATATGGTCACAAGAAAAGAAAGTTTAACTCATTTGCAGATCCAATCGCTTTTGAAAGCCCAATTGCTTGGTGTCTTGCCAGAGTATGATGATATTAACATTCACTTTGGAAAGTTTGTATTTAAAAAAGGTAAAAGTGATTTTGTGACTGCTCTTAATATTCTTGCGAATAATGTAATGAAAGATAAGAAAGATATTTACGACTATACAAGAAAATATAGGGGTTTTACTGGCCTGATCAGAAGAAGCCTTAAAAGGAGTGTTTGATGAGGGTGAATGATGAAATTTTCAGCAAGGCAAAAGATTTGCTCTATCTGGACAAACTTAAATCAAGCAGTGGAGTGGAAAACGTGCTTGTGTCAGAAATCTATTATGTGCTGAAGCAGTATTTTGAAATTGATGATAAAAGTTATGTTGCCCACGTGCACACGGAAAAAGATGGATCACTTAACATCAATTTTGCTTTTAAAGCAAAACGTGTTTTAATTAAAAAAGAATCAGCAAGTTTGATATGAATATTTTTGTTGTTTTTATCATAAGTTTAAGTATCATGAAAGCATACAAAAATATTCAGTCAGTACAAAACCAGACTGACAGACAGGAAAATAATAAAGTTGTTTTCACTTATAAAAAACTAAAACTTATAAGTGTGATTTTTTGCTTTATGTTATGTTTCAATATTTTAGGCATTTTCTTGCCAGATATTGGAATTCAAGAAGAGATAACACGCGTAACAGCCTCTTGGACTCCAAATATAAGTGACGTTGGAAAATTAAAATTTGTCAATGGTCAAGAGAGTGAAGTTGAGGTGCTTGGCAGTGTAAGTGAATTTGCAATGCCATTTGATAATGTCTATGTGACTGAAGTGTCAGATGGCACGTTTGATGTCAATGGGCTGGGTGGCATTGTTGTAAAGAGTTGTTTTGATGGTAAGGTTGAAAAAGTTGATATAGTTGATGGAAAAAGAAATGTGACAATTCAGCACAAAAAGGTGATTAAATCTGTGTATGAAGGACTTGATACAGTTGGTGTAAAAGTGGGGGATTTGGTGAAGAAAAATACACCTATTGGAATAAGTGACACGTCTGAAATTATACTGAAAATTTATTTTAAAAACAAACTTGTAACAGGCCTTTCATTTAAAGATGGGGAGATGTTATTTTTATAGTACTTTGTCTGACATAGTACTTAAAACTTTAGTAAAAATGGTACTTGCAGAGTTTTAGCTGTATCAAATTTATTGCAATATGGAAATAAAATGAAAAAGTTTAAAAGTCATATAAAATTACATTACAGCTTTTTAATCATGCTTGTTGCAAGCTTGATGACTGGTTTGTTTTGGTTGTTTTTGCTCTATTTCATATGTCTTATTTTCCATGAGCTTTGCCATGCATTAGTTGCAAAAAAACTTGGATATAAAATTGGCTGTATAAATTTACTTTTTTCAGGTGCAGTTCTTGAGGCAGAGGGTGATGAATTTACCTTTTCAGATGAAATCAAAATTGCAATTGCCGGACCACTTTTCAATTTGTGTTTTGCATTTTTGATAATAGCTTTTTGGTGGCTTTTTCCTGAAAGTTATAATTATACACTTGATTTATGTGTTATAAATTTTGTTATTTTTGCATTTAATATATTACCCTTTTTCCCTCTTGATGGCGGAAGAATTTTACTTGCTCTTTTATGCAAGAAACTGTCCAGAGCTGAAGGTGTTAAAATATCAAAAATTATTACCATTGTCTTTGCAGTTATGCTTTTTTTGATATTTGTTATTTCGCTTTTTTATGCACCAGCTTTTACTTTTGGAACTGCAAGTGTAAACTTAATTATGAGTGCTTTTGCTGAAGATAAATCTGCAGTTTACAAGCGTTGGTTAACTGTCCAGCATAAAAAAGATAGGATAAGAAAAAATGGACTTGAAACACGATTTGTGACTGTTGGTGAAAACATAAATAATTTTATTCTTTACAAAATGCTTGATGCAAGGCACTACACAATTTTTTTGGTGGTAAACGATTGTTTTGAGACAAAAAAAAGAATAACAGAAACACAGCTTTTGCAAGAGTTATCAAAATAAGTGAGTATGTGGACTTTTATTAAGTGCTGTGAAAATTGCGTATTGACTTATTTAACATTGTATGTTAATATATCCTACATGGACGCAAAATTATCTGCTATTTTAGAAAGAGTACAAAAGCCATCACGCTATGTCGGTGGTGAATTTGCTGCGCCCGTTGTTGATGTTGAAACAAGGGTAAGATATTGTCTTTGTTTGCCAGAGCTCTATGAAGATGCTGTGAACAGGGTTGATCGTATGGTTGTATACTATATGCTCAACGATCGCAAAGGCTACAGCTGTGAGCGTTGTTTCGCACCATGGCTGGATATGGGCAGGGAACTGAAAAAAGAGAAGTTGCCACTTTTCAGTTTGGAAACTCATACAGCTTTAAACAAGTTTGATTTACTCAATTTTAATTTTCATTATGAACATTCATACACAACTTTTTTGTATATGCTTGATTTGGCTGGTATCCCTTTTAAAAGAGAGGACAGAACTGACGCTTACCCACTTATATATGGAAGTGGAATTTGTATGGCCAATCCAGAGCCTCTTGCAGATTTCTTGGATTTTGCAATTATTGGGGATCAAGAAGATGTTACAATAAAGGTCATTGACTGCATTGTTAAGGCAAAACTCTCTGGATTTAATAAACAAAAGACTCTGGACTCAATCTCGATGATTGATGGAGTTTATGTTCCAAGTAAAGTAAAAGTTTGTTTTGACAAAAAAGGTAAAATAAGTAAACTTGATGGCAAAGCTATTAACAGACAGATTATAAGAGATCTTGACAGAGCCTATTTCCCAACAAAGTTGTTGGTGCCAAATGATAATTCAATTTGTCAAACTGGAATGATTGAGGCTGTGCGTGGTTGTACAAAGGGTTGCAGGTATTGCCAGGCGGGATATTTAGACAGACCTGTCAGAGAAAGAAGAGTGCAAACTCTTGTTGCCCAGGCTAATGCACAGGTGCAAAATTGCGGTGTAAAGCAGATAGCAGTTGGGGCTTTATCTGAAGATGGATATTCCAAAACTCCTGAACTTTTAACTTTATTAAGTAAATTGTGTGAAGATAAAGATGTTAAAATTCATATGTCATCACTGCGTTTTGATAATTTCAATGTAAGCTCATCATATTTTGTTGGGGATAATTGCTTTGTTATGGCGTTAGAGGCAGGAACTGAAAGACTGCGTAAAATCATCAATAAAGACAAGTCAGATGCAGATATAGAGCAAGAGTGGATTAATGCTGTAATCTCTGGATTTAGCAGGGTTGAATTAAGGTTTATGATTGGTTTGCCATATGAAACCTCTGCAGACATTATGGGTATTGTTGAAACTGTGAAAAAAATTCAAGAGATTTATGAGCAAAATAAAATAAATTCAGAGCCTCTTGATATTATGATAAAAATTGCTATATTTGTGCCAAAACCTTTCACGCCATTTCAGTGGCAGTCTTTTGTTGGTGTAAAAGAGGCTGAAAAAAGATTGCAATTTTTGGAAATAGCATTCAAGAACATAGGTGTAAATTTCCAATTTTTCAATCCTGCAATCAGTGAGATTGAAGCCATTATTTCAAGGGCAGACAGAAGGGTTGGACAGGTGCTTGTGAACGCCTATTATCACGGAGCAATCTTTACAAGTAATGACAAGTTATTTGATTTTAATACCTATAATGTAGCATTTGATAAGGCTGGTTTAAGTAAAAATTTATTCCTTGACAAAAAGGATATTAATGATGTACTTGCTTGGGATTTGGTTAATGTTGGAATAGATAAAAGTTTTCTTATAAGTCAAGCTAAAATGGCGCCTGAGGCAAAGGTGCTTAAAGATTGCAGGTATGGCTGTAATGGTTGTGGGTTGTTGAAAATGGGGTCATGCTCTAACGGACGCATTTAATTAATAGAGTTAATTTAATTATCAGTATTTGCTGATAATTTTTTTTGCATATTTTCTTGACAAAACTCGCGCCGTAGTGTAGAATAACAAACGTGCCACATGTGAAGGGTTAAAAAGAACTTTTTGAGTCACCCGGTGCAGTGAGACTGGAGAAGAGGAGGATATATCAATGTACGCAATTATCGTTACAGGTGGAAAACAACATAAAGTTGAAGTTGGCAAATATTTTAAAGCTGAAAAGCTTGATGCTGAAGTTGGCTCTAAAGTTGAGTTTGACTGTTTACTTGTTGGTGACGACAATGGCAAAGTAACAACTGGAACTCCAATTGTTAAAGGCGTTAAAGCTGTTGCTGAAGTTCTTGAACATGGCAAAGACGACAAAATCGTTGTGTTTAAGTATAAAGCAAAGAAGAATGAACGTAAAAAACAAGGTCATCGTCAACCATATACAAAATTAAAAATTGTTTCAATAGGTTAATTATGACAAAAGTTGAAATTACAAAAAAGCAAAACCACATTCGCCAAGTTGTCTGTGATGGACACACTATGTATGGCGCAAGTGGGGAAGATATTGTCTGTGCAGCGCTTTCCAGCGTGGTTCAGACGGCGGCACTCGGGCTTATGAGTGTGGCTGGTATCAATATCAATCTCGAAAGAGAGGAGACCCGTGGTTATTTGAAGATGCAAATTCCAGATGGATTAAGCGAGGTTCAGGTTATTCAGGCAGATGCCATACTTGAGACTATGCTTTGTGGGATAAGTGACCTTTACACAGGTTTCAGTGATTTTATTGAATTGGAGGTAAAAAACTAATGTTTATTTGTTTACAGTTGTTCGCCCATAAAAAAGGTGGCGGTTCTTCAAAGAACGGTCGTGACAGTAACGCTCAACGTCTTGGCGTTAAAAAGTATGATGGCGAAGAAGTTAAAGCAGGAAATATAATTGTTCGTCAACGCGGAACTAAAATTCATCCAGGCACAAATGTTGGCATCGGTGATGATGACACACTTTTTGCAACAGCAAATGGTAAGGTGAAGTTTGAAAGAGTTGGTAAGGACAAGAAACGCGTTTCTGTTATAGGTCAAAATTAAGCGCAGAAGTGCGTTATTGCAAAAAATCCAAGGAGTCGAGTACGAAAGTACACTCAACCTTGGATTTTTCTTATGCCTTCTTCTGCATCTTAATTTTGACCTATAAAGCGTATGTTTAAAGTTTAACGTTAGTGCTTATGTAAGTTTTTCGCATATGAGGAGTTGTCAAAAGAGGGTGGTTATTAGTGTAAATATAGATTTTTATGTTTATGTCTAATTTTTGTGACTTTATCACATTTTTTCATTTTAAGTAAGGTTAACAAAATGTTTGTTGATAATATTAAATATAAATTGTCAAATATTATAATCCAGTTTGGATATAAAATAGTTAAAGCATAATAATTCCAGATGAAATCTTTTATTCGCTCTTGCATTTCATTTCTTTTTTTACGAGTTATTTTAAACTTTAGGTCGGTCATATTAAGCTCAAGAAAATCATAAAGTTCTTTGTGTTCTTGCTCAAAATCTGTTAAGTTTATTATACATTCAATTAGAAATGGAACATGATAAGTTAAAAATTCATCTTCATAAATCATTTTGCAAATATTATAAATGCTGCTTGATAATTGTTTGTTTAACGAGATATTAGTAAAACATTTTTGGAATCTGTTATACCATTTTTTACCTTTGTATTTAAAATGAACAAAAAAATCCAGTGCCATTTTGCGCTTTTCATACTTAATGTAATCCTTTGCTTGTAATATGCCTTCTGAAATGGTTCCAAATGTAAAGACATCATTATATGAATATTTAACAATATTATTTGTGTCAATAAAGTTAAAGATATCATTCAGAAAATCTTCAACTTGAAACATTGCATGTAAAGAAGATGTATTTTTTAAAGCATTCACAAACAAATCAAAGTCTTTTTGATAATCTTCTTTTTTTGCGTCAACAAAAAAGCGATAGTTATGTATCCCCGTTTCGTCAGTATAATCTATTGTGAAAGTGGGTTTCTTTTTCATTTTTTACCTTTAATAAATTTACATTTTGCTCTTTTTGTTCACTTTGCGGCGCATTTTTTGTTTATAGAAAAGACCATATTTTTTGCGCGCGGAAGCGTCTGCATATTCATAGCGGTTGATGTTGCGGTCAAGGGTGGTATAAAAATCGTCCTCATTGTGATATTTATATTCAAGCTTGGAAAGCTTTTTTATTGTGTATCGCTGGGCATCGCGCTCTACCTCTTGATTGTTGTAAAGCACATTGTCTTCAGAGGCTGAAAAATAGCCTGCAAAATTGGCCTTCCAACGTTTTTCACGTATATTCCACCAATGCAAATCATCACGTTGAGTTGCGTTATACTGCGTTGCATGTCTGCCCTCGTGAATTATGGTTTCAAGTGCGTGGAAGCGATATGATGGGTTTAAAATCAAGTTTTCGTGAACATAAAGTTTTTTTTGGCCACCTTGAACTGTGAACATTCCAAGGCAATTCCAGTCTGATCTTTCATGTACGACAACATCAACTGGTTCACGATGGTTTTGTTTTGCAAGTTTATTTTCAAGCGCTTGCAAAATTTTTAATCGCTTTGCTGACGAATATTTATTCCATTTTTTTAATTTGAACTTATTGTAAATAAAGAACATAAGTGAACTCCTATTGATTTTATTTTACATAAATTAGTATGATTTGTCCACAAATTTAAACCTTTACTTGAGTTTTTTATGATTTTGTTGTATATTGAGATTATGAATTACAAAATTGAAGACAACAAAATTATTTTTGATATAAATGATGACTTTGATGCAGAAAGCATTTTAACTTGCGGCCAAATGTTCAGATATTTTAAGACTGATGATGGTTGGACGGTCATATCAGGTCATGAAA
>CAKJZE010000026.1 GCA_918285425.1 Clostridiales bacterium | reverse complement strand
ATAAAAGTTAAGTCAAAAATATATTACAAGGTGGGCAAGATGAAAAAATCATTCAAAAAACTTATTTTATCAATTACTTTATCATTTTCAATGATCATGGGGTCAATTGCAGGATTGCTTTTACCTCTCACAAAACTGGGAAATTCTTACGCAGAATATAAACCATCAACTTCTTATTCAGAAGATTTTGAAAATTCAACTGCTTGGTCGAAAAACTCTTCAACTGACACAGCACTTACCAATGCATTTAGTGGCTCTGGAAGTTCTGTGCTTGTTTCTTCAGAAACTTGGCAAGGTATTGATGCATTAAACAAGCCAGCAACTAAATATGATGGAACCGAACTGACTGAAAGCTCAGGTTTAATGCTTATGCATGCAAAAAATGCACCTTTAAAGACTCAGGTTAATGCAACAGACGAAGACGGAAAGAAAATTTATGTCAAAGACGGCGATAACTACGTTTTCGTTAAAGATACTGATGGAGTAACCAACAAAGTTTATACTACAATAAGCTCTGAAGATGCAGATGATTATGTCATTATAAATGAAGATGATGCTTCGCAAGGTTATTACAAAAAAATAGTACAACAAAAATTTGTAAACACCTATTACAGCTATAAAAACTCAAGTTCTATATCACTTGCAAAAAACAGCTGGTATGTTATTTCTGCTTATGTTTGGACAAAGGACGCTGTTGTTTCAATGTACGTTCAAGATTCCAACAAAAACTTTAATACAAACAAATCAGTTATCAACACTGACTCTGCATGGAAGAAAATAAATATCTTTGTTGAAACATCTGCTGACAGTACAGCAAGCATATATATCTATTTCTATTACGGAGCAGAAAATGGCCTTACAACTGATGCTATTGATGACATTGACGCCATTGCTGATGATGCTGTAACTGGCGAAGGATTTATCTATGTTGATCATGTGCTTGTACAAAAGATTTCTGAAACAGAATATAACGGTAACAAAATTGACGGCGAGGAAACTGAAAACGCATATACAAAAAAGTACAGTGTAAGATATAACTATGACATTTTATCTGAACTTGAAAATGCAGATTTCCAATCTGCTCTTAATGTCTATGAATATATGTATAATCAAGATAATTTTGTTTCTGCAGCCGCAAACGCAACTTATCAAAAATATATTAATCACTATACTGACGATAATGGTAAAACTAAATTAACAAAAAATCAATTAAACAATCTTTACAACGCCTATAACAATAAATTCACTGCAAGAATTGTTGATGAAGGTGATGCTGTAACTCCTGGAAAAGACACATTCCAAGCTGATAATAAGGTATTAAAACTTGTTAATTACAGTGAAAAATACACTCTTGGTCTTTTGACACCAAAAATTACTTTAAGTCAATTTGGTTACTACAGATTATCACTTTATGCAAAAGCAACTGACGAAGACGCAGAGGCAACAGTAAAACTTGTTTCATTTATTAAAGATGGTAACAGCATGACTCTTGCAGACTATGAAGATGGAAGCATGCAAGTTAAAACTCAATCTGTAACTGGCTTTACTGAAAATTCTGATTTTACAAACAACTGGGTGGAAGTTTCATTTTATATTCAAGCAAGTGTTTACAGAGATGCAACATTCCAAATCGCACTGCTGGCTAATCCTGGAAGCACAGTTTACTTTGACAACATAAGGTTAGAATCTGTTTCAAGTTCAACCTATACAAATGCTGCAAGCTCTTCTAAATTTGATATGTCACCGTCCTCACTTGTACTTTCTGGCGGTATCACAAATGGCTATTTTGACTATATCAAAACCACTGATGATAAATTTATTGAAAACATAGAAGCTCCTTACACTCCAGCATCTTGGACAGAGCTTGAAGACAACAGCGATAAAGTTGTTGCAGGTATTGTTTCAACACAAACCACTTTGTATAATGTTGCAAAAGCAAAACTTGGTAATGCAGCGAACCCACTTGATATGAACGACTCACATGGTGTTGCATATCCAAGAACAAATGTGCTTGCAATGTTTGCTCCAAATACTGATGCAACAAAAACCTATGATTATGGCTATAAGTCAGCAAGCTTCTCATTATCATCTAACTCAGTTTACAAAATAACTTTCAGTGTCCTGACTTCAAACACTGTTGGCGCAGAGTTTAATGGTAAAATTGTTGCAAGTCTTACTTATTCAGACGAGACAATTTCAAGCTTTTCAGAAGAAATTACTGCACCAACAGGTTCTTGGACAACATATACATTTGTTGTAAGGACAGGCAACTCTTCAAGATCATGTTATATTAATCTTGGCATTGAAGATGCACAAGGAACAATCTTCTTCCAGAAGGTAGGTTATACGACTCTTGCAAGCAAAACTGTTGATGATGAAACAATAACAATTGATGATCAATATAACGCTTTGCTTGACGACTACAGCTCTGTTGCACTTCAAAATGCAAACCATATTAAATTTATTGATTTCGATGGCGACACTTCTGTTATGCACTCTTCAAGTAAAGTTGATGGTAAAGACTATTATAAACCACTTGGCTATAAGCTCAATGAAACAACTGATGTTTCAGCTGGCACTCTTGCAATAGTTGACACAACAGCACTTGTAGTCCTTGACGCAGACACAACAATGAACAAAGCATTTATTGAAAACAGCCAGTCGCCTAATGATCTTGCAATGGTTATTTACAACAGCACTGCCGCTGCTTCAAAAGCAAGTCCAATCTTTACCACTACCCTCGCATCAAGCAGCTATTATCAAATTTCAATGTACGTAAAGACTGCCAACATTGCGAACGGCAAAGGCTTTACAATTGATATGGATAAAATCTCTGTTAAATTTGCAAACATCAATACAGGTGCTCTTAATGACACTGAAAATCAATATGTAAAATACACTGCATATGTTAAGACAGGCAGCTCAAGTATTTCAGGTCTTGAAATCAGCTATATTCTTGGCACCGAATCAGACCCAATAACAGGTATCGCAATTATATCTGATGTCAACATCAAAAAGTTTGCAGATGCAAATGCATATAACACTGCAATAGCTGACGTTGAAGAAACAGATTCAACCACAGTTATTAAAGATTTTACAACATCTTCAGACGAGACTCCAGACTCAAAAAGCGAAGATCCTGCAGACAACATGACTCTTGCAACCTTCTTCCTTGTGCTCAGCTCTATCCTTTTGGCAGTTGCACTGATAATTGCAATAGTTGCAGTGTTTGTTAAAAAGATGCCAAAACATACAAAAGTTGTTGGCTCAAATGTTGCAAATGTTGGCAAAAACAAAAAACATGATCCTTCGTCAAAAGATGGGTTCGTATAATAAAAATTATAAAAAATAGTGCAGTTGCACTATTTTTTTTGTTCAATTTTTTTAATTTGTTATTTTTTTATTTTCTTCAACACAACAAAACCACGTACTCCACTTGTGTTAAAGACATAATAAAGGACAAGCATTGTTCCAACGCACAATATGCCAATAATGACAGTCGTAAAAAACATTGGCAAAAATAGATCCAAAATTCTGTATAACATAAATCCAACAACAGCACAAACAGAAGCATACACAACAGTCTGCAAAAGCATTTTAACAAAACCAAAATCAAATAAATTGCGTTTTGCAAGCATTCTTATATTTAAAACTGCAGAAATTGATGTCATAAGTCCCATACCTATGATGAGAGCATTTGTGCCTATGTATTTTGGTAAAAAGTATATGCAAACAAACAATGCTACAGCAGAAACTGCATAGTTTATAAGACTTTTTATCTCAAGTCCCATACTGTTAAGCAGGCTTCCAGTGATTTGACTTATACCCATTGGCAACATAATAATAGCTGCACGCGAAACATATACCCCAGCCTCCCAGCTGCCAAACAAAATTTCGCATATTGGGCTGCCAAGCACAATAAACGATGGCACAAAAATCATTGTTAAAACCACACTTACACTTATAGCCATGTTTACATGCCTTTTAAGCCCCGCAAAATCACGCACAGTAGTCAAATCATCAATATTGTTAGTATTTCCACTGATCTCTGGCACAATGGCCACTGCAAGCGAGCTTATAAGCGTACCAGGAATCATAATAAGTGGAAACGCCATACCCATAATCATACCAAATTGTGCCATAGCCTCTGAACTTGTATAGCCATAAAGAGTTAAGCGCAAAGGTATTATGATTGCAATAAGACTGGTGACAAGCGAAGAAACTGTCCTGACCGTTGTGATTGGAAATGAACTTTTTAAAAGAGGTTTAAACGCATTTTTAGGGGAAGCAAAGCCATCTTTAAGTTTAAGATAGATGATGACAACCAAAATACATGACGCCACGCTTGCAAGGCTTAAACTTAATGCTGCCTTTTCCCCCATGGTGATTGCTGGTAAAATTGCGGGAATAAATATTATAAAGCAAATAATAATTCTTACGATCTGTTCAAAAAATTCAGTAAAGCTCATCGCAAAGAAATGTTTTTCTCCCCACAGGGCACTTCTAAGGGTCACATAAACACTTGATACAATCAATGCTGGAAGAAGATAAAGGACAATGCCTGTTGTTGTATCTTGTTTAAATATTACAGAAAGTATCTGTGGGAAACAATAAAGCATCACAGAAATGACAATACTTATTGCAAGCGTGACAATAAGGCATGCTGTAATTGTCGCGTGCGCCCCTTTTTTGTCCCCTATTGACTTTTTATATGCAACTGTTCTGCTTGCAACAAGCGGCAGTCCACTTGCAACCAAAGTCATCAAGACACCAAAGATACTCATGGCCACCTGATAGTGTCCCAGCATTTCCGCACCAAGCACACGAGACAAAATAATACGCAAAATAAAGCCAAGCCCTCTTGTCAGTACCGAGAATATTGTGACTATCATGGTTGCTTTAAAAAGTCTGTGCATAGGTTGTCCCCTTTTTCTTTAAAACTTACGCACTTTGACTTTTTGCTATGATAATTACGCATTTTTATTGCAAAAATGTGCATTTTTTTACAAAAATTACATACTTGTTAGCTGAACGCTTGCATTATCTTGAAATTTATCTTAATATATTATTATAATTCAATAAAAGAAGGCAAAATATGATAACTGTACGACAAATAAACAGCAAAAAAGATTTTAAGAAGTTTGTTAAATTCCCTGCGTGGCTTTATAAGGGCAACAAATATTATGTTCCACCATTTGAGCAGGACGAACTTGACCTTACGAATCCAAAGAAAAACGCCTGCTTTGAAGAAGCAGATTGCGCATACTTTTTGGCAGAGGACGAAAATGGAAAGGTTGTTGGCAGAATTGCAGGCATAATCTCACACGCATACAACAAGAAAAACAATGCCAAGCGTGCAAGATTTTCAAGGTTTGAATGCATCGACAGCAAAGAGGTTGCCGACAAACTTTTAAAAGCCGCTGAAGATTGGGCAAAAGAAAAAGGAATGGACAGCATACATGGCCCGCTTGGCTTCAATGACCTTGAACGTGAAGGTCTTATGGTTCAAGGCTTTGACACCATGGGTTGCTATTTGACAAGCTATAACATGCCATACTATCAAAAATTTATTGAAGATAATGGTTACACCCCTGATGCCCGCTGGGTAGAGTGGCGAATTGGCGTACCAGACAAGCAAAACGAACGTGTTGTGAAAGTTGCAGACATGGTTGCAAAACGCTATGGTTTTTATGAAAAACAATTTAAAACTTCAAGCGAAATTATTGATAAATATGGACTCAAATTTTTTGAACTTCTTGACGAGTGCTATAAAGATATATATGGCACAATTCCATTTAACGAAAAACTTGTTAAGCAAACAATCAAAGCTTTCAAACTAATAATTGATAAAAAATATGTCAGCCTTATTTTCAATAAAGAGGACGAACTTATTGGCTTTGGTATTGGTTTCCCTTCCCTTGCAAAGGCTCTTAATAAATCAAAGGGAAGATACCTTCCATTTGGCATATTCAGACTCCTTCACGCAATAAAACATCCAAAAGTGCTTGAACTTGGACTTATTGCCGTAAAACCTGAATATCAAAAACAAGGCGTGACCGCTCTGATTATCAAAAACATGCAACAGCGCATGATTGAAAATAAAATCACCTATTGCGACACAGGTTGTCAACTTGAAGACAATATTCCAGCAATCGCCGCCCTTGACATGTTTGACAGAGATCTCATACGAAGAAAGACTTGCTACATAAAGCAATTGTAAAATTCTTTTGCTTTTGGTGTGTCATATCGAAAAATAAAAGCAACCGCAAGGTTACTTTTATTTTGAGCATATCTATCAATATTACGTACTTATTTATGCAAGATACACTCCACTCGAAAATCATTAGATTTTCTCGGTCGGTATGACACTCTTTTGAAAAATTACAGTATATTTTCAATACTCAACTTAAAATCATCAGCATAGTGCGTTATGTAATAAATCAAACTTTCAAGTTCTGTCAGTGCCTCAGTATAATCATCTTCTTCCACATAAGTCTTTATGCGTGCCATGCCAACTTCAATATCTTTAAGACCAGTGTGCCAAATAAGTGATTTCAGCACTTTGTTTTTTTCATGCCAATAGGTATGAACGTCGTCAATATATGCAACATTTTCAGCAGTTGCAACGTGATCTTCTGTTTGGTCAAGCATAGTTTTATATGTTTCAAGCTTTTGCTCAAGCGTTTGAAATTCACGATTGACAAAATTATATTCAAGCGTGCAACCAACCGCAAGCAAAGTTATTATTGACAGCACAACAATCCACTTTTTTACCATTTGCCCACCCCGTCAAACGGCATTTGAAATGAATAATACTGAAGCGCATTTTTGCCTTGCAAAAAGACATTACCCTGATTATCAAGGGTAAAAAGAAGCACATTTTTTATCTTGTCTATTTTTGCTTTTTTGATACATTTTTGTATAAATTCATCATTTATTCCAGTCAAATTTACATTTTCTTTCATCAAAACTCCGTCCATAATGATATTGACAGGAAGTCCATTTTGCTGGATTTCAACCTTAATATCTTCCCTTGTTGGTGGCTCTATGTTGGCTTTTTTTATCACTGCAATTTTTCCATTTGTTTCCATAATTGCATAGGCAGTGTCCTCGATATTAAAAACACCATTGCCACGAAGAGCTTCAATAAGGTCATCAAGATTCATGTTAAGTTTTCTCATCTCTTTATAGTTTATCCCATTTGGACCAATGATAATTGCAGGCCTGCCTGAAACCAAGTATCTTATTTTCATACTTTTTCTGCTTAAAAAACAAATGAAGAAATGAACAACAAGCAATGTAAAAATTGGCACAATTCCATGCACCAAAGGAACAGCCAGCTCTGCCATAGGAATACATGCAAGGTCGGCGATTATAAGGGTTATAACAAACTCAAACGGTTGCATCTCCCCCACTTGACGCTTCCCCATAAGTCGAATGACGACAAGCACAAAAAGATAAATCACCACTGAGCGAATCAGCATTATACTCATACATCAAGTGTTGACAAATGAAATTAAATTATAACAAAAAAATACCGGACATAATCCGATATTTTTTATCTCTAATTATTCAATCTTCCGCAAGTACTTGTTTACAGGTTTTATTTTAAGTTATTACTTCAAGCACAAATTGAGGTTCCCTGCGGGCTACAACAGTCATGTTTTTACCTCAGTTGTCACTCCTAATTTATTCTTTTTCTAAAGAGTTAATTTTTTCAAGAAAGCATTGTTTTATTTGCTCAGAAACTCCAATTGTGAATTTTTTATAATTGCCGCTAACATTTATTCCATCTTTTTTTAGCTGATCATAAGCTGTTTGGACACTAAAATTATCAAGCACTTCATTAAGTGCATTCATTAAAGTTGAGTTTCCTTTTGCCAATTTGCAAAGTTCATCTATTCGCTGATTTTGATTTTTACAAGGTCTTGATGTAATAGGTAGCCCGTCCCAATATGTTTCTAGATATTCTTTAATATCTGCATCTGAATATATAAATTTTTCACCTTGATATGTTCCAATATTATATGCGTATTCATTGTTTATAACAGGAGCTAAACTATATCCCTTATTTGGTTCTTTACTTCTATACATAAAAAAGTCTAAGTTAGATGAATTACCCATGAAACCACCTCTGTCTTGTTGCATGGTTAGAATATCAACAATCATTAACTTGAATAATTTTTCTTTTAATTGTTTATCAACAAGCTTATTTTCAGCATCATATTGATCAATCTTATCAAAAACTTCTATAAGAGATGAACATCCATGCAGTAGTGTCATTCTTTTTTCATTCTTGTCTGCAGGTTGAATCAAAAACAAACCATCACTTTCACCTTTTCTGGCTGGAAGATATGTTGCAGAATCAATACCTACTTGAGCAAAAAGCTTACTTAGTAAAAGCTCATTTGTCATACGGGCGTATCTTATATCATCTTGTTCTTCATCATATCCATAATACTGAATAAAAGTTCCCTTTTTGCCATCAGGCAACATAAACCAACTATCTTTGAAAGCGGTGGCAAAATGATAGTATTCTTCAGGTCTAGTTACACACTTACTTAAATCTATCAATTGTTTTGATTTTAACTTGTTAAAACTTGGTTTGTAATATCTGTTTTTCATTTTCATTGGTTTCACTCCTTTTCATTGGTTTTTAGATATTTATTTTATTACATATTTGCCTTTATAGAAACTGCCCTGTTTTTCTTCTCTCTTTATTTGTTGTTCTTCAATTTCATTGAAACTTAAATCTAACATTTCAGATAGAGTAAAAATACTGTTGTATATTGCTTGAATTGAATCCACGACTTGAGTTTTTTTCAATAAATTTTCTATTTGCTTGTATATATCAGTTGCCAATTCTTCAAAAGAATTTGCTATTTGGTTTCCTTTTAATGGTTTCTCTACTTTAATGTTATAGAATAAGCACAAATCTTTTATGAGTTGTAAAAAATCTACTGCCACATTAAACCCAATGATTTTTTGAATTTCTATCTCACTTAAATTTTCAAGTTTAATATCATTCGCTTTTTCATCTTTTGAAAAGTAAAGTTCACGTGCCTTTTTGTTGTAAATCATACTTAATCTTTCAACTTTTTGAGCCAACTTTTTCACAAGTTCTTCTTCTAGTTCTTCACGGGTGGGTAATATAACCTCGTTTTTGCCTAGAAATAAATCTGCATTTTTCTCTCGCCAAAAGTATCTTTTCATAAACATTTTTCCTTAAAGTATTATTTACATAATAACATTAGTACAATCTTTTGTCAACTACAGAAGTATTTTTGTCTTATTTTATATTCGCAACACTCAAAGAAGTGGTGCATATAAAGCTTATAAGTATGCTGAGAAAAACAAAAAAGAAAGTCATAAATTTGTGACGCTCTTCTTTATTTGCTACTATATACAATAATTTAAAAAATTATTTCTTTAAAAATTTTTACAATTTCTTCCAATTCTCCAGGATTTTTATAGCGATGATCTGCATTTTTAAAGTAATAAATTTTGTAGTTATTTTTCAATTTCTCTTTGAAAAACTTTTCATTTTTCTGATAGTCCACAACATTATCTTTTTTGCCTTGAATTATGTTTAAAAACAACTTTTTACTATAAATATTTTCAAGTCTATTTTCTTTTAGCTCTTGCAAAAACTTTTTATCAATATAAAGTGGTTTAGCATAACCAAGATTAATAGCTTTTGTTTCAAGATTTTTTCCTGAATATCCATGCTCTGGCAAAATAACATTAACAAGTACTTCATCCATATAAATTGCTGGAGCCCGCAAAATAATTGATTTAAATTGATTATCACTTTTTTGTATATGAATTAAAGTTAGATAAGCACCAAAACTTGTGGAAAAATAAGAAATTGGCTTTTCATATTTTAGGGCATAACTTTCAATGATTTCCACAGCTTTTAAGCAGTCTTTCAATGATAAGATTTTTGAATTATCATTATTACCATGACAAGGCAAGTCAAATGTAATAAGAAGTGTATTGTTTTTCATACATTCTTCACCAATAGCCTGCAAAACTGAGCTTTCCTTATCCCCTGCAAACCCATGAACACCAATGACGATCTGATCAATTTTACCAGGGATATATTCTGTCGTGCTGATATTGTTGATAATTGAGTTTTTAATCATTTGAAACAGGTTCTCCTTCGCTAAATAATTCATCAACCTTATTTTTGCTGATAACATGTCTTGGTTTTACTTGCTGTAAATAATCATCTGCTTTAGGTCCAACTCCGCTTTGCCCAACTTTATTTTTAAAAAAGTTCTCTTCTGGTAAGATATATGTCATTTCCATTAGATATCGTCTAAAATCAAATCCTTTTTCCATGCAGGATCTTTCTCTTTCAGGATCCATTATATAATAATCTCGACCAGATCCCCTATCATATTTAATTGCAGTAACATAATGAAGCAATTGTTTATTATGACCTGGTAATTTGCTTAAAAGTGTCTTTGTTTTCAAACCTGATAATTCCAAAAGCATACGAGAAGCCTCTGTAAAACCTGCACACATTGCCTGATTTTCTACTAATGCACCATATGCTGTTCGATATTTTAATTCGCTTTCAGGTATTTCAGGTATCATTTCATTAAAAGCCATAAAATAGTCCTTACGGACTTGAACATTATTAACAAAATAATTGTCAACCCTATCAATTTTTTCTTGATCTGATAAATTTGTGTCAAGATCTAAACTTGTATAAATTTCTTCAACTTTAGAAAGTAATTTTTCAAACATTTCGTTTGTATAAAATTCTTTTCCATGCACATCTTCACAAATAATATCATAAATTATTTTCTGCTGTTTATCGCTTAACATACATTTACCCCCTAACTGTATTATAAATATTGTAACATAAAATCAATAAATTTTCAACAATTTATTGATGTATTTCTTAAGTATGCTAGAAATCTATATATTTATCAAGCCTTAATTTAGAATTGGAGCCAAGGCCTGCCCAGTATATGATTTTTTGACCTTCACAATTTCCTCAGGCGATCCCTCGGCAACAATCATGCCACCCTTGTCGCCACCCTCTGGGCCAAGGTCAATGATGTGGTCGGCAATTTTGATGACATCAAGGTTATGCTCTATCACAACAACAGTGTTGCCACCTTCAACAAGGCGTTGAAGAATTTTTGTAAGTTTATGCACATCATAGGCAGAAAGACCGGTTGTTGGCTCGTCCAAAATATACATTGTTTTTCCGGTTGCACGCTTTGCGAGTTCGGTTGCAAGTTTAACACGCTGTGCTTCACCACCTGAAAGTGTGGTTGCAGGTTGCCCAAGTTTGATATAGCCAAGTCCAACATCATAAAGAGTCTGCAATTTGTTTGCAATGCTTGGGATATTTTCAAACAGTTTTAAAGCATCTTCCACCGTCATTTCAAGCACGTCATTTATATTTTTGCCCTTGAATTTTACTTCCAAGGTTTCACTGTTATAGCGTTTCCCGTGGCACTCCTCACAAGTCACATAGACATCTGGTAAAAAGTGCATTTCAATCTTGTTTACGCCATCACCACCGCACGCCTCACAGCGCCCACCTTTAACGTTGAAACTGAAACGACTTGCAGTATACCCCCTTGCTTTTGCATCTGATGTTGCCGCAAAAATTTCACGAATTGGTGTGAACAAACCTGTGTAAGTTGCAGGATTGCTTCTTGGGGTTCTTCCAATTGGAGTTTGGTCAATAACAACAACCTTATCAAGGAAGTCAACACCCTCAATCGCCCCACATTTGCCAGCCACAAGCTTGGTTGCACCGTTAAGACGAGTTGCAAGTTCAGGGTATAAAATATCGTTGACAAGACTACTTTTTCCGCTTCCTGAAACACCAGTCACACATGTCAAAAGCCCAACAGGGAATTTGACATCAATATTTTTAAGGTTATGCTGAGATGCCCCACGGACGGTGATATATCTTCCATCAGGTTTCCTTCTGTTTTTTGGAATTTCAATTTTCCTTTCGCCCGAAAGGTATTTCCCGGTATAAGATTTCTCGCTTGCGATAATATCTTCAACTGTTCCCTGCGCAACAATTTGACCACCATGAACGCCGGCTTTTGGCCCAACATCAACAATGTGATCCGCCGCCCTTATGGTGTCCTCATCGTGCTCAACAACGATAACAGAGTTGCCAATATCACGCAGTTTTTCCAACGTTTTGATAAGTTTTTTAGTGTCACGTGGATGAAGCCCAATGCTTGGCTCGTCAAGAACATAAAGCACACCAACAAGCGCACTTCCAATTTGACTTGCAAGACGAATTCTCTGTGCCTCACCACCCGAAAGTGTGCCAGCACTTCGGGAAAGCGTTAAATAGTCCAGCCCAACATCACTCAAAAATGTTAAGCGAGATTTGATTTCTTTAAATATATCTGCTCCTATCTTTTGATCTTTTGCAGAAAGCGAAAGCCCATCAATCCACGCAAGAATACTCTTGACACTCATGTCAGTCACATCTGCAATATTTTTCTTGTCAATATACACAGAAAGTGCCTCGTCAGAAAGTCGTTTGCCGTGACACTTCTCGCAAGGATGCGGTATCATATATCTTTCTATGTCCTGCTTGATAAAGTCGGATGAAGCCTTGGCATAGCGACGCATAAGGTTGTTGATTATACCCTCATACTCCCCTCGATAACTGCCCGAGAATTTATCTGTGTTATATTCAAGTTCAAGTTCTTCCCCGTTTGTGCCATAGAAGATTATATCTCTTATCTCCCTTGGCAAGTCCTTAAATGGAGTGTCCAAGCTGAAACCATACTTCTCAGAAAGTGAACGATAATACATCTTAGAAAACCCGCCGTCCGTCCAACCTGAAACATTGATTGCACCGTCATTGATGCTTAAATTCGCATCTTTCACAATAAGGTTCTCATCAATCACCATTTTAAAGCCAAGACCAGAACACTCTGGGCAAGCACCATATGCGGTGTTGAAAGAGAATAATCTTGGGCTGACCTCGGAAAACGCAAAGCCACACTTCTCGCATGCATGCTTTGTTGAATAAAGTTTTTCTTTGCCATCGGTATCAATCACAACAAGTCCATCAGCAAGTTTCAGCGCTGTTTCAATGCTGTCGGTCAGGCGTGATTTCACGTCTTCTCTCACAACAATTCTGTCCACAACAACGCTTATGTCGTGCTTCTTTTGCTTGTCAAGTTTAATTTCATCATCAAGGCTGAAGATTTCTCCGTCAACTTTGACACGAACAAATCCATTTTTCTTGAAACTGTCAAAAATTTTGGCATATTCACCCTTCTTGCCACGAACAACAGGGGCAATCACCATAAGTTTACTACCCTCTGGTGCATTTAGGGTGCTTTTAACAATGGCATCAATAGTGCTTGGACGAATTGGTGTGTGACAATTTGGGCAATATGGCACGCCGACATGTGCAAACAAAAGACGCAAATAGTCGTAGATTTCTGTAATCGTTCCCACGGTTGAACGAGGATTTGCACTTGTGGTCTTTTGGTCAATTGCGATTGCTGGGGAAAGCCCCTCAATCATGTCCACATCTGGCTTTTGCATCTGTCCCAAAAATTGGCGTGCATAAGAGGACAGCGACTCCATATATCGCCTTTGTCCCTCTGCAAAAATTGTATCAAACGCAAGTGAAGATTTGCCACTTCCCGAAAGCCCTGTGAACACCACAAGTTTGTTTCGCGGTATCTCAAGACTGACATTTTTAAGGTTGTTTTCCCTTGCACCAACTATCTTTATCGTCTTTTCCATTTTCCACCTGTATTTTGTTTCTTCACTGGAGCTTCCCCTTTAAGCTCCAAAAGCCTATCCCTTAAAATTATGGCTTTTTCAAAGTCAAGATCTTTAACAACTTGTTCAAGCTCTTTTTCAATCTCTTTCATCTGCTCCTGTTTCTCTTTCTCGCTTAAAGTGTCTTTATCTGACAGTTTTTTAGAGATTGTCAATGTATCTTTTACATCTTTTATTATGGTCTTTGGGGTAATCCCGTGCTTTTTGTTATATTCTTGTTGTATTTTTCTTCTTCGGTTAGTTTCGTCAATGGCACGCTGCATACTGCCGGTAATGACGTCACCATACATAATCACGCGTCCTTCAGCATTTCTTGCCGCACGGCCAATGGTCTGAATAAGTGCACCTTCACTTCTTAAAAAGCCCTCTTTGTCAGCATCAAGTATTGCAACAAGCTTAACCTCGGGCATATCAAGTCCCTCACGCAAAAGATTTATGCCCACAATCACGTCACACTCACCACTGCGCAGACTGTTGATAATCTCCATACGCTCCATGGTCTTGATTTCGCTGTGAAGATAGGTTGTCTTCACGCCATGCTCTTCCAAATATGAAGACAAATTCTCTGCCATTTTCTTTGTGAGTGTTGTGACTAAGGCTCTGCCACCACTGGCTATGGTCTTGTTCAGTTCGCCCAAAAGGTCATCAACTTGGCCCTTGACTGGTTTAACGACAATCTCTGGATCAAGCAGCCCTGTTGGACGAATAATCTGTTCTGCAATGTTGTCCGCATGCTCCATTTCGTAAGGCCCAGGAGTCGCCGAAACACAGATGAGTTGGTCAACTTTTTTCTCAAACTCGTTGAATTTCAGTGGACGATTGTCATAAGCCGACTTCAATCGGAAGCCATAGCCAACCAAATTATCTTTTCTTGCCCTATCACCGTTATACATTGCACGAATTTGTGGAATTGTCATGTGGCTTTCGTCAATAATCATCAAATAATCATCTGGGAAATAGTCAAGGAGTGTGTAAGGCGCTTGCCCCGGCTTTCTGCCGTCAAAATAACGTGAATAGTTCTCTACTCCACTTGTGTAGCCCATCTCCCTCATCATATCGATATCATACAGTGTTCGCTGTTTAAGGCGCATTGCTTCAACAAGTTTGCCATCGTCCTCAAACGCCTTAACTTCCTTTTCCATATCCTCTTCAATCTGTTTCAAGCATGCTTCCATTTTCTCTGGCGAAGAAACATAGTGCGATGCCGGATAGATTGCAATATGGTCAAGCTTTGCGATTGCTTTGCCAGAAATTGCCTCAACCTCATAGATGCCATCAATCTCATCACCGAAAAAATCTATGCGTACAGAATGTTCGCTTGATGATGCTGGGAACACTTCCAAAACATCACCACGCACACGGAAATCCCCACGGTTGAAATCAATGTCGTTTCGCATATATTGGTTGTCAACAAGACGCTCAATCACCTTCTCTCGCGAAATTTGTTGACCAGGACGCAAACTGATTGCAAGCTTTTCGTATTCGGCAGGCTCTCCAAGACCATAAATGCAGGAAACTGACGCAACAATGATGACATCTTTTCGCTCAAACAAACTGCAAGTTGCACTGTGGCGAAGCTTGTCAATCTCGTCATTGATTGCAAGGTCTTTTTCAATATAGGTATCAGAAGACACAATGTATGCCTCTGGTTGATAGTAATCATAGTATGAAACAAAATAGTTCACGCTGTTTTCTGGGAAAAATTCACGAAGCTCATTGCACAGCTGGGCAGCAAGTGTTTTGTTGTGCGCAATCACAATGGTTGGGCGTTGGACTTTCTCGATAATATTTGCCATGGTAAAAGTCTTACCACTTCCGGTAACACCAAGCAAAACCTGCTCTCTTAAGCCGTCTTTTATGCCCTGAACAAGACTTTCAATCGCTTGTGGCTGGTCGCCAGTTGGCTTATATTTGCTGTGAATTTTAAACTCCAAACTTTTACCTCTTTCTGATTTTTTCCAATACACAATCATTTTACACTTTATTTATAAATATTTCAAGTTATTTATGTTTTCTTTTTTCTGATTGTTCATCATACCTTTCTTTAAGCAATAACCTTAATCTCATAATAAAAAAGTGACAATCTCATATTGAAATTATCACTTTTTTTGTTTTATAATTACAGCAATTCTATTTTTAATTTTTCACATTGTTTTAAAGTTTCTTTATCCCAATAACTTGATTGAACTTCGCCAATGTGTGCTCGCCCAAGAAGAAGCATGCAAAGTCTGCTTTGACCAATTCCTCCACCAA
>CAKJZE010000025.1 GCA_918285425.1 Clostridiales bacterium | reverse complement strand
TCTATCCCATTTACCAAGCTCATTTTTAATAATTGGAATACTAAGTATTTTTAATATTGCATCATCATCTTTTTTTATACCTAATATTTCTTCTATATTTTCAGAAGCATATATAATATTTTTTGTTTTATAATTAAGTTTCAAACGATTCAGTTTGTGTGTAAGTTTATTTATTTTAAATGATGGCCTTTCAGTAAGATATCTTATTATCAAATCTTTTTGGCTCATTACAGCATCATAACCCGCTTGTATCATGGCATCAATGTCACCCAGCTTTGAAGAGCTGAACATTTCAAGCCCTGGCATAATGACAATGTCTGCATATTCCAATCTTTTTTGAACATTTGCCTGCATAACCATTCCAAGCGATGCACGCAGGACATCAAGTGTCTTCATTGATTCAATACCATGACCACGTCCACGGTTAACGTCAATGGCAAACACAACGTTTGCACCCATTTTGCGTACAACATCTGCCGGCACATTGTTTTTAAGTCCACCATCAACAAGGTGCATTTGTTCATACTCTACCGGTCTGAAAATTCCAGGTACTGCACAGCTTCCACTGCTGGCTTTTGCAACGCTTCCGCCATTAATTTCAACTTCTTCCCCCTTGCGAATATCAGTTGCAACAATGGTCATAGGAATTTGAAGCTCTGAAAACATCAAATCCTTTCCAAATAACTTCTTCAATAATACTTCTATGTTTTCTGAATCTGATGGCCTCCATATAAATATACTGTTTTTTATGTCTTTGACACGAAGTTTTTTAATCTCTTCGGCCATTTGTAAGCTGGAAAATCCCGCAGCATAAAGAGCACCAACAACACTTCCAACACTTGTTCCTGCAATATAATCTGGTTTGATACCAAGCTCTTCAAATGCTTTTATTACTCCAATATGACCAATACCGCGAAGTCCACCACCACCAAAAGCCACTCCCAGGCGAACTTTTTTATTTATTATAATTTTCGCATTACCATCAACTTTTCTTCGCCCAAACACAGCAATTTCTCCTTATTACAATTATTATACAACACAATAAACAATAAAATCAAACCATAATGAAACTTTAGTATCTTATTTTTATATTGTATATCATGCTTGAAATAAAAGTTTAAAAAATATTTAATTATTAACATAACGTTGTTTAAGGGCAAAATTTACGTATATAAGAAAGACACAAAAAAATCCAACGCATGATTTTATTCTCATAAATGAGTGTGTGGAACTTCCAATTATAATTTGTTCAAACAACGTTGTTTAAGGGTGAAAATTGTCTTAATAACAAGGCAACAAAAAATCGCGACGCCCGATTTTACTTTCGTAAATGAGTGTGTCGCGATTTTGTAGTTAACGCAGTTAGTGATGCAATTTTCGCCCTTAAACCAATTCAACAATAGCAAGCTGTGCATTATCCCCACGTCTTACTGTTGTTTTAAGAACGCGTGTATAACCACCGGCTGTACCTTTTTCCTCAGCACGGTTTGCATATTTTGGTGCAAGATCTTCAAATAACTTTTCAATAAGTGGATGTTTAATGTCACCCTTTCTTGCTTGGAAAGCGGCCTTTTTCTCGCCCTTAACTCTTTGTTCTTCACGAGTTTGAAGCATACCAAGTAATTTTCTTCTTGCAGCAAGTTTCTTTGCACCATCTTTAGAGATGGTAACTTTCTTTTCTTTGCCCTTATCATCTTTTGTAACTTTCTCTTCAGTTACAGTGTCTTGATAATTTTTAACTGCCAAAGTGATGCATTTTTCAGCATATCTTGCAGCAGCTTTAGCTCTATCAAGAGTCGTTTCAATTCTGCCATACCAAATTAAGTCACTTGCAAGTCCGCTAACCAGTGCAAGTCTTTGATCAGTAGGTTTACCTAATTTTTGTGTATTCATATTATTCTCCTTATTCTTCTCTGGTTTTCAGACTCAGTCCAAGACTTTCAAGTTTATTGATAACTTCATCAAGAGACTTACGCCCAAGATTTTTAACTTTAAGCATATCTTCTTCTGTTCTGCGGATAAGATCTTCAACAGTATTGATACCCGCACGTTTTAAGCAGTTGTATGAACGAACAGACAAATCCATGTCTTCAATGCTCATAGTCATAAGCTTGTGGACTTTATCTTCTTCACGGCTTACAAGTATTGAAACATTTTCCATAGATTCAACAAGTTCTACATAAAGGTTAATGTGTTCATTAAGAAGTTTAGCAGCAAGGCTTACAACCTCTTTACCTGAAATAGTGCCATTTGTTGTAACGTCCAAAACAAGTTTATCATAGTCAGTATTTTGACCAACACGTGTATTTTCAACTTCGTAAGAAGCTCTGCGAACTGGTGTAAAAATACTGTCAATAGCGATGTAACCGATTGGAAGGCTTACGTCTTTGTTATGGTCTGCAGAAACATAACCACGGCCTCTTCCAACCAAGATTTCCATATCAAGCACTCCATCACTTTCAAGTGTGCAGATGTACATTTGAGGGTTAAGAATTTTTACTTCATCATCTTCCTCAATATCTGCAGCAGTAACAACACAAGGACCTTTCTTTTTAAGATGTATAACTTTCTTAAAGCTTGGCTCTGTGTTTTCTGTTTTCACAGCAAGACCTTTCATGTTAAGTACGATTTCAGTAACGTCCTCTTTTACACCTTTAATAGTTGTAAATTCATGAGAAACGCCCTCTATTTTGATATTAGTTACAGCAGCACCAGGAAGGCTTGATAAAAGCACTCTTCTTAAAGCATTACCAATGGTAACACCAAAACCTCTTTCGAGTGGTTCCAAAACAAACTTACTTGTTGCACCGCCATCTTCTTCGATACATTCAATTCTTGGTCTTTCAATTTCTAACATAACAAATCCTCCTTTCAGTTATTATTTAGAATAAAGCTCTACGATTAAGTGCTCTTCAATGTTAAGGTCGATATCGTCACGTGCTGGAAGAGCTTTAACAGTTCCAGACAACTTTTCGGTATCAAACTCAAGCCATTTAGGCATAACAATTCTTGATTTCTTGACTGCCTCAAAAGGAGCCTTTTTAGTTTTATTCTCTTTAACAGAGATTGTATCGTTAACTTTAACCAAATATGAAGGTATAGTTACACGTTTTGCATTAACGCAAATATGTCCATGATTAACAAGTTGTCTTGCAGCGGCACGGCTTGAAGCAATACCCATTCTGAACACAACATTGTCAAGTCTGCGTTCAAGCAAGCTGAGCATGTTTTCACCAGTTTTACCCTTCATTCTTTCAGCTTCTATATAGTAGCCATGGAATTGTTTTTCCAAAAGTCCATAAGCTCTTTTAACTTTTTGTTTTTCACGAAGCTGTGTCAAATATTCTGATGGTTTCTTTCTTGCGTTTGGATGTTGTCCAGGAATAGCTGGTCTTCTTTCCATAGCGCACTTTTTAGAAAGGCATCTGTCACCTTTCAAAAATAATTTTACGCCTTCACGTCTGCAAAGTCTGCAGTCAGCATCTGTATATTTTGCCATATTTTCACTCCTTAAATCCTTCTACGTTTTGGTGGACGGCATCCATTGTGAGGTATAGGTGAAACATCACGAATTAAAGTAACCTCGATGTCTTCAGCAGCAAGAGATCTTATAGCAGACTCTCTGCCGTTACCAGGTCCTTTAACATAAACCTCTACAGATTTAAGTCCATACTCTTTAGCTTTTTTAGCAGCCTTTTCAGCAGCTTGACCAGCTGCAAAAGGAGTACTTTTACGGTTACCACGGTAGCCAAGTTCACCTGCAGAACAAGATGCTAAAGCGTTTCCTTGAGTATCTGTTATAGTTATAATTGTGTTGTTGAAAGAAGATTGAACGTGAACAATTCCCTTGTCAACATTTGTGGTTATTTTACGTTTCTTTGTTGTTTTCTTTACTTGTGCCATAGTCTACTCTCCCTTATTTCTTCTTAACACCAGTATTTCTTGGACCTTTTCTTGTTCTTGCGTTAGATCTTGTTGACTGTCCACGAACAGGAAGTCCTTTTCTGTGTCTTACACCACGGTAAGAACCAATTTCCATAAGTGCTTTAATATCCATAGCGACTTCACGTTTTTTGTCACCCTCTACACTTAAGTTTTTGTCAATGTATTCACGGATTTTACTTACGTCAGCCTCGGTCAAATCTCTGCATCTTGTGTCTGGACTAATTTTAGTAGCCTCCAAAATTTTATTAGCTGTAACTCTTCCAATTCCAAAGATGTAAGTTAAACCAATTTCAACTCTTTTTTCGTTTGGTAAATCCACACCAGCAATACGTGCCATTTTTATCCTCCAAAGATAATAATTTTTATTTTATTTTTTGTTTTTTATTTCAACACATAAGGGTGAAATATTAATTTCATGCCGCCCCAAATGTGATAATTTTCAAATTTAGATTAACCCTGAACTTGTTTGTGTTTAGGATTTTTGCATATAACTCTTACTTTTCCTTCGCGTTTGATAACTTTGCAGTTCTCACACATAGGTTTTACACTTGCTCTTACTTTCATTTCCTTTATCTCCTTAAAGTAAAATTTACTTATTTCTATATATAATTCTGCCTTTGCTTAAATCATATGGGCTCATTTCAAGTTTAACTGTATCACCCTCGTAAATATGGATAAAGTTTTTCCATAACTTACCAGACAGATATGCAGTTATTACATGACCTCCGGCGATTTGAACTTTGAATGTTGCACCAGGCATAGCCTCTACCACAGTTCCTTCTGTTACAATAACATCATCTTTACTCAATGGTTTTTATCCTCCACTTAATTCATTGTCAATATTTCAACTGAATCTGATTTGATTAAGACAGTATTTTCGTAGTGCGCGCTTGGCTTTCCATCCTTTGTTCTGCAATCCCAACCATTCAGCTTTATTTCATACGTGCCCATATTGATCATAGGTTCAATTGCAAGAGTCATACCCGCTTTCAGTTTCATACCAGTTCCTTCAGTTCCATAGTTGCATACCACTGGATCTTCATGCATATGCACTCCAATTCCATGTCCAACCATTTCACGCACAACACCGTATCCGTGTTTTTCAGCATGATGCTGAATTCTGGCACCTATGTCACCAAGTCTGCTTCCTTCTTTCAGACCTTTTATAGCCTCAAAGAAACATTCTTTTGTGACTTCAACTAATTTTCTTTTTTCATCGCTGACGTTACCAATTATATACGTTCTTGTTGCATCAGCATGGTATCCATCAAGGCAAAGCACAATGTCAACTCCGACAATCATGCCGTCTTGAAGAATTTGATTTTTATTTGGTATTCCATGCACAACCACATCATCAATTGACGTACAAATTGTGCAAGGATAACCCTGATAGTGTAAACATGATGGTTTAGCACCATGTTTAATTATATATTCATACGCAAATTTGTCAAGCTCCCAAGTGGAAATCCCTGGTTTTATTATTTTTGTTAACTCGTCAAATAAGTCCGCCAAAAGTTTTCCTGCTTTTCGCATTTTTTCAATTTGCGCCTGAGTCTTAATTGTAACCATTCAGTTACCCTTCTGCTCACAATTAAGCAATTCCATAGCATTTTTAAAAGTATCCATTGGATCATCCATACCTTTAACAGTTTTTAAGATACCTTTATCTTGATAATATTTGATAAGTGGCTTTGTATTCTTTTCATATGTTTCAAAGCGAACAGCAATTGCCTCTGGCTTATCATCATCACGAACATAAAGCTCACCACCACACTCACAAGTTGTACCCTTGTAAGTCTTTGTGTTATAGATTTTTCCACAATCTCTGCAAGTAATTCTTCCACTTAACCTGTCAATAATCACTTCTTTATCCACATCAAGGAATAAACAAGCATCAATGTCGGCAATATCTTCAAGAAGTTCAGCCTGCTCGATAGTTCTTGGGAATCCATCAAGGATATATCCATTTTTTGTATCACTTTCTTTAAGCCTGTTTTTCAACATCTCAAGGACAGTTTCAGTTGAAACCAACCCACCACTTTCCATAATTTCCTTAATTTTGTTACCAAATTCAGTTCCAGATGCTGCAGTTTTTCTTAACAGATCACCGGTTGAAATTGTTGGAATATCAAGCTCATTGACAAGTTTACCTGCCAAAGTGCCCTTTCCACTTCCTGGAGCACCAAGTAATACAATTTTCATATATATTCTCCTTATATTTTGTTTTTTAAATTCACATCTTCGCCTTGGTCAAGCCAAGGCGAGACGAAATTTACTATAAAATGTTTTTGTGTCTTATTGCCATCAATCTTGAATCAAGCATAGTATTGATTTCAATTGCAACACTTACAACGATAAGCATACCTGTTGCTGTAAATGCGTTGATAAGTCCAAGTGAGCCACCTGCAACATATCTGAATGCAATTGATGGAACAATTGCGATAAATGCAAGAAATACAGCGCCAAATAATGTTATTCTTCTTGATACCTTGGTTAAGTATTCAGTTGTTGGTTTTCCTGGGCGAATACCTGGAACGAAACCACCTTGTTGTTGAATATTTAAACTTACATCTGCAGGATTGAATTGAATTTGAGCATAGAAGAATGTAAAGAATAAGATAAGCAAACCAACAAGAATTGTATAAATAACTCCACCAGCACCAATGTAATCATAATAGAATTTTGCAAACCAACCACTTTCACTTGTAACACCACAAAGTTGCATTATAAGGTTTGGAAGTGTGATGATTGCCGTTGCAAAGATGATTGGAAGCACACCACTTGCATTAACTTTAAGTGGAATGTATGAAGATTGACCACCATACATTTTTCTTCCTTTAATCTGCTTTGCATATTGCACAGGTATTCTTCTTTCAGCAAGATCAAAGAGTACGATAAGTGAGAATACCACAAAAGCCATTGTAAGGAAACCAATAAGCTCCAAAATTGCACTTGTTACTCCGCTGAAAATATTTCCAATTGAGTTAGCAAGTGAAAGTCCAGCAGTTGCGATGATACCAATAAAGATTATAAGTGAAAGACCATTACCAACTTTCTGTTCGGTAATTCTGTCGCCAAGCCACATAGTAAATGAAGCACCAGCAACAAGCGTTACAATAACAAACAGATAAGCGAGCCATTTAAGATTTTCACCAAATATTGGTTGTATAGAGTCTTGGAACCCAAGAACGATACCAACACCTTGAGCAATTGCAAGAACAAGTGCAACTATTTTAGTGATAAAGTCAATTTTCTTTTTACCATCATCACCCTGTTTGCTTAATCTTTCAAGTGCTGGAATACCAACAGTCAAAAGTTGCATTATGATTGATGCATTGATATAAGGTGTAACACCAAGGGCGAAGAACGCACCGTTTGAAAGCGCACTACCAGTTACAGCATTCAAGAGTGACAAAATACCTGTACCACTCTCATTTGCGACTGCATTAGAATATACTGATGCATCAAGACCAGGAACTGGTAAATAACATCCCAAACGATAAATTAAAAGAAGTAATAGTGTAATTAAAATATTTCTTCTTATGTCTTTGTTCTTAAAAGCGCCTGCAAGTGTTTTAAACATTATTTCACCTCAACAGTTCCGCCAGCAGCATTGATTTTTTCAACAGCAGCGGCAGTAAATTTTTCAGCTCTTACGGTTAACGCTTTGGTTAAAGTTCCGTTTCCAAGAACTTTAAGACCATAAGGCTCTATCTTAGCAATAGCACCTTTGCTCTTAAGCATTTCAGCAGTAATAACTGTGCCATTTTCAAATTTTTCCAAATCTGAAACATTAATAGTTGTGTATTTTTTACCCCAATTATTTGTGAATCCACGTTTTGGAAGTTGACGAATAAGAGGCATTTGTCCACCTTCAAATCCTGGGCGAACTCCACCACCACTTCTCGCATTTTGTCCTTTATGACCTTTACCACTGGTCTTACCAGTGCCAGAACCAATACCTCTGCCAAGTCTTTTTACACCTTTAACAGAGTTAGGA
>CAKJZE010000024.1 GCA_918285425.1 Clostridiales bacterium | reverse complement strand
TTGCATAAGTTCTTCCACATACATCTTATAGCCTTCATTTGTTGGCAATCTTCCGGCAGAGGTGTGTGGCTGAGATAAAAAGCCCATTTCTTCAAGAGCATTAAGTTCGTTTCTGATGGTTGCTGACGAATAGTTGCTCATGTATTTTTCTTGAATGTCTTTGCTGCCAACTGGCTTTGCAGTCTTTATGCTTTCATCAACGACAGCGCTTAAAATCTTTTTCTTTCTGTCACTTAGATTCATATATTCCCTCCTTTGTATATTATTCCACAAGGTGAAATAATTATAACAATTTTTAGCAAACTTATGTTTTGAGTGCTAACAAATTATAATATATCACTGCTAAAAACCAATGTCAATCAAAAATGGCAATAATTTATAAATTTTTTTAAATTTTATGTCAAATAAGTCGCAATAAAAAATGTGAAAACATAAATTAAAACATTTTCACAATTTTTTACATGTTTATCTATATCTGAATGTTTAAGAGCAGAGTTCAAGTACGATTCGATTTAAAACCAGATATCCTTTACTTGTTGCCTTAATAATTCCATCATTATCAAGTGTTAAAAACCCAAGTTTGGTAAGATTGGTTAAAATAGTTTTGTGTGTTGCAATAAAGTTTTCATTAAACTCCTTCTCATAAGCGTTTGTGTCAAAACCTTCACAGGTGCGCAGTGCAAGCATGATGAATTCTTCTTTTTTCTCTTCATTTGTCAATTTTTTAACATTACAAATTGGTGGTTTACCAGTGGTTTCAATGCATTCGACATAGGTTTTTATATTTTCTGTGTTTGAAAATCTTATACCAGCTACATAAGAGTGTGCCGCAGCGCCAAGCCCTAAATAGTCCTCTCTTTTCCAGTAAACCAGGTTATGTTTGCTTGTAAAACCAGGTTTGGCAAAGTTGGATATCTCATATCTTACATAACCTGATCTTGAAAGAGTGTTTACGATGTTTTGATACATATGGATAACTTTTTCTTCACTTGGTAAAAATGCCAAACCTTTATCCACCATTTTTTTAAGTTTAGTCCCATTTTCAACAGAAAGCATATATGAAGAAATATGCGGAATTTTTTGTTTAATCAAATATTTGACACTGTCAAGCACATCTTGTTCTGTTTGCCCAGGATACCCAACTATTACATCAGTGCTTATATTACTGATACCTTGATTTCTTATCATTTTAAGTGTTTCTTCAAAGTCTTCAAGGGTGTGTGTTCTTCCCATTTTCTCCAGTATATTATTATTGATACATTGCAGACCAATGCTAAATCTGTTTACACCAGAAAGCACATATTCTTCAATTTTTTCTTCGCTGACTGTGTTTGGGTTAAGCTCCATTGTGATCTCTGCATTGTTTTTTACCGTGAAGTATTTATATACAGTTTGCAACAGATCTTTTACAGAGCCAAGTGGCAGTGATGAAGGTGTACCGCCGCCTATATAAATTGTTCGAATTGAGTATATATTTGAATATGCTTTTGCTTGAATTTTAATCTCTTTCTTTAGTGCTTCGATATAGGTTAATTTTTCTTTTTCGCTGCTTACAATAGAGATAAAATTACAATAATTACACTTGCTGTTACAGAAAGGTATGTGTATATATAAGCTCATTGTTTTTTTCATATTTTTACTCCTTTTTAATGAAATTTAACAGTTTTTTCATATATTTTGAGTGTAATTTTGCGTTTTTTAGTCAATTTTAAGAATGCTCATAAATGCTTCACTTGGAAGCTCAACACTGCCAAGTTTTCGCATTTTCTTTTTACCTTCTTTTTGTTTTTCAAGAAGTTTTCTCTTTCTTGAAATGTCCCCACCATAGCATTTTGCTATGACGTCTTTGCGAAGTGCTTTCACAGTTTCTCTTGCAATAATTTTCCCACCAATACAAGCTTGAATTGGAATTTCAAAAAGTTGTCTTGGTACAACTTCTTTAAGCTTTTCTGTGATGGCTCTTCCCCTTTCATATGCCTTGTCTTTATGCACAATAAGGCTGAGTGCGTCACAAACTTCACCATTAAGCATGATATCGAGCTTCACCATGTCACTTGGTTTGTACCCGTCTATTTCATAGTCTAAACTTGCATAGCCATGTGATATGCTTTTAAGCTTATCAAAAAAGTCATAAACTATTTCAGCAAGTGGCATGTCATATACAAGTTTGACTCTTTTTTCTTCAAGGTACTGCATGTCAACAAAAACTCCACGTCTTGAAATGCAAAGATCCATTACTCCACCTGCATATTCAGGAGGTGTAAATAAAATTGCTTTAAGCATAGGTTCTTCGATTTTTTCAATTTCTGTGACAGGTGGAAGATTGCTTGGATTTGAAATGTCCAGCACGTCGCCGTTTGTCTTATAGACTTTGTATGAAACACTTGGCGCAGTTGTTATAAGGTTTAAGCCAAACTCTCTCTCCAGTCTTTCACTTATGATGTCCATGTGAAGTAAACCCAAAAATCCGCATCTGAAGCCATAGCCAAGTGCTGCAGAAGTTTCAGGAGTGAATACAAGTGAAGCATCTGACAGTTTAAGTTTTTCAAGTGCATCTTTAAGCAGATTAAATTTATCCCCCTCAACAGGGAAAATACCGCTGTATACAACAGGGTTGACTTGCTTATAGCCTGGGAGTGGTTTACATGGCCTTTCAAATTCTGTTATTGTGTCACCAACTCTTATATCAGACACAGTTTTGATGCTGGCAGAAATATAGCCTACATCTCCAGCTTCAAGCACATCGGTGGCCACAGGCTTTGGCGTAAATATTCCAACTTCAACAACATCATACTCTTTGTTGGTTTGAAGCATCTTTATTTTTGTACCGACTTTTACAGAGCCATTTACTATTCTTACAAGGCATATGGCACCCTTATAATTGTCGTAATAGCTGTCAAAAATAAGTGCCTGGAGTGGTGCTTCTGTGTCACCTACAGGTGCTGGAATTTTGTTTACTATGACGTCAAGAACGTCACTTATATTTATCCCCTCTTTTGCAGACACAAGTGGAGCATAGGAAGTATCCAGACCAATGATATCTTCAATCTCTTCCTTTACTTCATTAACTCTGGCACTTGGAAGATCAATCTTGTTGATGACAGGTATAATAAAAAGGTCATTTTCAAGCGCTAAATACACATTTGCAAGAGTTTGTGCTTCTACACCTTGGCTTGCGTCAACAACCAAAATAGCGCCTTCACATGCTGCAAGAGAACGGCTGACTTCATAAGTAAAATCCACATGTCCAGGTGTGTCAATAAGGTTTAAAATGTACTCTTGTCCGTCTTTTGTGTACTTCATTGTGACAGGGGTAAGTTTTATAGTTATTCCCCTTTCTCTTTCAAGATCCATACTGTCAAGCAGTTGATCTTTTGCGTCACGTTTTGAGATTGTGTTTGTTATCTCCATCAATCTGTCAGCAAGAGTACTTTTGCCATGGTCAATGTGGGCAATTATTGAAAAATTTCTTATATTTGATAGTTTTTTTTGTGCCATTACTATTGAAATTTCCTCTGATTTTAGTGTACAATAATTATCAGAAATTTGCAATCAATTTAAAATAATTCTTATTTTATTGCACTTTTTTACTATTATTTTGCAAGAAAAATGAAAAATTTAAAAAATTTTTTAAAAATATTATGACTTTTAATAATTTTATTGTATTATAATACATATTAATTGAAAAAAAAGTGATCAATTTTTTACTTAACGGGAGAAAATTTAATGAATATATTTGACTCGTGGCTGTGCACCACTCCAATTGCACACAGAGGTTGTCACAATAGCGAAATTCCAGAAAATTCTATGAAGGCATTTGAAAAAGCTATTGAAAACAACTATGCCATTGAACTTGATGTAAGGGCTCTTTCTGATGGAAGTATTGTTGTTTTTCATGATGAAACACTTGGTCGTATGACAGGTCGAGATGGTTTTATCAATAACTTTACTTATGATGATATTAAAGATCTTACACTTGCAAAAAGTGAAGAACATATACCTCTTTTTGAAGACGTTTTGAAAAAAGTTAATGGTAAAACCCCACTTCTTATTGAAATAAAAAATTCAGGTAAAGTAGGCTTTGAAAAAAATGTTTGGAAATTGTTGTCTAAATATAAGGGTGAATATGCTATTCAATCCTTCAATCCTTACACTCTTGAATGGTTTAAAAATAATGCTCCACATGTGAAGCGTGGTCAGCTTGCAAGCTTCTTTAAGGGTAATAAAGAAATCAGCTTTTCAAAAAGGTTTACACTGAAAAGAATGCTTTTTAATAAAAAAGTTTCAGAACCTCATTTTATCAGCTATCAAGTTGAAAATATACCAAACAAATACGTTAAAAAATACAGTGAACTTCCCCTTCTTGCTTGGGTTGTAAAAAATCAAGATACTTACGACAGAGTAAAAAAGTATTGTGATAACATTATCTTTGAAGGATTTATTCCAGAATAAAATTTATAAACAGTAAATAAAAACCATCGTTATGATGGTTTTTTATTCTCACCAGATTAATAATTATGTTGCTATGTTATTACTAATTTATTAATAAAATAAAACTTGGCAAATTGCCAAGTTTTATTTTTGTTTTTCTTTTACAATGTTTTATGCATTTTCAGTTTTGATTTCAACATTGATTTCTTCAAAGTCGTTACCAAATACATCTTCAGTATGTCCATTATAGTCTGAATCATCAGCATATACTACAACAGCATAATCTGCATAACCATCTGCGCTGATTTGTTTTGTTACTTTACTTGCATCAACGAATGATTGAGTAGAGTAATCATAAATCTTAACGCGAATCAATTGTCCAAGGAGAGATGTTGAATCATATGTAACTGTAACAGTTGCAAGTGCTGTTTGTCCAAGTCCGTTAGTGATGCGAAGTGGAATTACTTTAACTTTGGTTGAAATTGATTCATCTGCAAACATGATGTCGCAAAGATAACCTTGAGCATCTTGATTTTCTGATGCATCATTAAACCAAACTGCTTCCTCCTCTTCTTCATCTGACCAAACAAGTGAGCTTGAAGGTTGGAAAAGGATTGAATCCTTGATTTTAAGGATATTGTCTTGCTCTGCAATCAAAGAGTTGTTTTCAGCGCCAAGTGCGAAAGCATATCTTGTTACTCCAGTTGCAACAACAGGGTCTGCAAGTGTTGTAAGCACTCCAAAGGTTATTGAAAGGCTGGCTACTAATGTGATTACTGATGTTATGAACATTGCAAGAATTCTTTTCTCTTTCATTGTTTCATCCTCCATAATTTACATTTTTAATAAGTTGAGATTTTGTTTTCTTCAACTTACAAACATATTATACAACATAAACGCCAACATGTCAATACTTATGTGCAAAAATTTTTATATAAATTTACTTATTAAAAAAAAATACTTTTTGAGCGCGCGCCACGTGCGTATGTGCGCATGCGATATGTATGTGCGTGTATGCACGCAGCTGCACGCGCGCTTTAGCGCATGTGAGCGCGCGCACATGTGTGTGCTTGCATACGTACACGTGCCCAAGCGTGCAGTGATTTTTATTCACTCCCCAGTGATTAAAACAAGTATTTTAAATAAAAAGTCAATAATAAATTTTATTTCGTACAAAATTTTGTAATATTTTGTAAAAAATTGAAAAAATTAATTGACAAATGAAATATTGTATAATACAATCACAATTACTAAAGCAGATTTTAAGAGGGTAAATTATGAACGAATTTGAATTCAATTTGCTTAAAAGCCTTCCAATTGATGATGAGATTTTAAATATTGACTTTGATCAAATCAAAGTTATTTATGATACTCTGCAAGAAAAATTCCAATTTTCATCAGTTGATCTTCTTTACATAACTTTTTGCTGTCCTCAGATTTTGACGTGTAATAAAAAAGAATTTGTAAAAAATCTTACTGCGCTTGCTTCATTGAATAATTTGCGAGCAAAAGAAATTAAATATTTTGTTATAAAATACCCTTTTGTACTTTTGCTCAATGGCTCTCGTTTGCTTTACAAAATTGACCTTGTATCAAAATTGATGGCACTTTCCAAAAAAGAGGCTATAAAAGTTTTATACACCTTCCCTGATTTAATGTTCATATCAAAAGTACAAGTAAAAAATCAAATTTGTATGCTTTCAGAGAATCTTGATGAATTTGGACTGGGATTAAGAAAGGTTTTTGCACAAAATAGTCAAGCAATGTATCTTACAAAAGAACAACTTTCAGATTTAAAAGATATTTTGATGAAAAAATTCACATTGTCATCAACAGAAGCTAATAATGTACTTAAAGCTGATCCTTCCCTTTTGTCATTAAGCCAAGATGACTTAAACAAAAAATACAACTTTTACTATCCAAGATATTTTGTAAAGCGTGATTTAAAAGAAATCATACCAAAACACCCAGAATTTTTAAGTTTAAAAGAAGAAGAATTTATTTGTAAGTTGCTTGATGTGGAAAAATCTTTATCTTTAACAGAAAACCAAGCTTTACAATTTATTCGTCTTAATCCAGAAGTATTGTTTATAAGCGATTTTTCGCAAAAGATTAGCGGACTTAAAAAGTTTAATATTAATACTGAATTTATTAAAAGAACTCCACAGCTTTGTTCTGTACTGGAGATGACGCTGCCTATTAAATTTGTGCTTGCTCGCATTTTGAACTTGGAAAATTATTTTGCTGACATCTGCAAAATGAATACAAGATTGTTTCTTTCAAGATTTTTATTTATGCAAATTTCAGAAAAGTTTGATCATGCAGATTTGCTCATTTCAGATGATGAATTTTTTGAGAAATATAATATATCTCATCGCATGCTTATGTTGAATTACAAGATTAACAAAGATGTTATTAATAACATTTGCAAATATTATGCATCACAAAAAGACAGCATGCTTGGCTGGACTGATGTGGTCTTTCCAAGTGAAATGCAAGTGCAAGACTTTTTGCTTGACAGAGAGTGCACAACAGAGCAGTATTTCCCACCCTATTTTGAATTAAGAGAAAAACATAACATAAGCAAAAGTGAATATAACTTTTACAAAGCTCTTACAAGATTTCATTTAAGCATACCAGAGATTAAACTTGTGTTAAAAAAGTGTCCAAGTTTGGCAAAGTGTGGTGTGAATAATATTTTGAGTATATTTGAACTGATGAGAAAAAATGGCGTAAGTTTTGAAGGCATGCTCATCACGCTTTTGCAAAAGCCAAGTTTGTTTACTCATGCGATATGTGACTTTGACCAACTTGTTTGTGAAATTGTGGACTATTACGATTGCAATTTTAAAGATGCACTTGAAAAATATATGTTTTAAAAAACAGCAGCTTTTTACTGCTGTTTTTACTTTAAATTAAATTTAGGAATTTTTGGCGATATCAATTTCTTTATTCCAAACAAGATTTTGATATGTGTGTCGCAGTTTAATAATTTTCTTAATGTTGACTTTGCGCATGGCAAGGATTTCTCCACCATTGATGGCAATTTTTCTGTACATGCTTTTCCAAAGTATATATGCATTGATATCACTTACAATGCATGCAATAGTTGTTACCATAAGTGCAAGATTTGTAAGGTCAAGAGAATTTGCAGTTAAACTGCTTTCAATAATAACGTCAATCCACATTGCAGTTTGTATAGCACAAGAAATGATACCAAAAATATAGTTTTCTTTATATCTTAAACCACTCAAAATTTTACTGAAGATTGTTAAAACTAAAACTCCGGCAGAAAAGATTAAGGCGTTTGTGTTAAGAAGTTTTAAACCGAAGAAACATCCAACATACAAAAATACAATGGAAATTCCAATCCAAACATAAGACTTTTTGCTTAATTTTCTTATTACAATTTCATTTGTATCGTCAACTTGTGCGTACTTTTTCTCTTTTTGTTTTTTAAGATTGCGTGTCCAATTGATAATTGCAATAATGTTGAGCGGAATATTTATAACGCACATTTTGATTATCTCACCATAAAGTCCAGACAGAAAACAGATGTAAATATACATAAGACACTCTGCAGTACCAATGTATATTCCCAACACTTTACCACGTGATACCAGGTCTATGTTAACCATCACAACAAAGAGGTCAAGTACGTTAAACCAGCCTGCTGGTGTTATAGCCAAACAAACAAAACCAAGAGCAACAAAAATGACATACCAAATAATTTTGAACTTGCTTTGTTTCTCAAGAGCTCGCAGCACATCAATTCGGTTTTCCCCTATGCTTCCATAAGATGCATTCCACGCATCAAGGCCAACGACACCGTTTGTTGCTGTGACTTTTCCTCGTATCAATTTTTTAGTATACATTGAATTTGTATCAATGTTTTCATTTGTATTTTTCTGCATATTTACCTCATTTTAAGTAAAATTTAATGTAATTTCATTATAAATAGCATTATTTTTGCGTTTTATATAATAAGTGGTGAAAGTTTGTCAGTATAATAAATGTTGAGTTTGTGTAAGGCTCTTGTACATACAACATACAGCAAATTTTTGTAAAATTCAGAATAGTTTTCTGCACTTACATCATATGCAAGCACTGCATCAAACTCTAGCCCTTTTGCCAAATATGATGGTATAATCATTATCTTATCAGCAGCAAAAGTTTTATCTTTTCCAGTCACAAGTTTAAAGTAACTTTTCTTGTTTGACTTGTCAATTTCTTCCTTGAGTGCGTTTGCTTGTTTTTGTGTTTTTGTAATGATTGCTATGGTATTATAATATTTTTTCAATTCAATTGCATCATCAAAAACCTTAGACTTTCTGTTTGCAAAGTCTTTAATAATTGATACTTGATCACCATGTCTGTCAACTTGGTTATACATGTTTGTATCACCAATGATATGTTTTGCAAACAAGTTAATTTCATACGTACTTCTGTATGTCTTTGTCAAATAGTTCATATCATAGCTTACGGCAGGTCTGTTCTCTTTTAAAATATTTAAAATGCTTTCATAATTTTTGTGTGTAGAAAATGGCATAATAGATTGGTTAAGATCACCAAGTATTGTAATTTTTACATTTTTAAACAGATGCGACAAAATTCTGTATTGCATAATTGTGTAATCTTGTGCCTCATCAATCAAGACATATTTTATATTGTTTTGAACTTTAGATCCTTGTAATCTGTCTTTTAAATAAAGATAGCCTGATACATCTTCAAACATAATTGTATTTTTATTCAGTGTGCTTGAGGTGACATCAAATATGTCATTAAGTTGTTTAATTGAGAGTCTGTTTTTTGCAGGAGTGCCAGTGTTGTTATAAATTTCTTCTATCATCTGAATAAATCTTTTTTTATCAGAATAAAGATCAAGAAAGACAGCTTTAGCATTTATTTTGTTTAGTACCATCTCATAGTTTTTTCTTACTTTTTGTAAAACAGAATCTTTTTTTGCACCAAGCTTTATTGAAATATGCAATAAAATTTTTTCTATCAATTTTTTGCCTTGCTCAACTAGGCTTATTCCAGAAGACTCATATTCCGCCGCCATTTTAATTAAATACTCTTTATCAATGATTACCTTGTTGTCAACAACTATGTCATTGATGCCAAGAAGTTCATTCTTTTTAAGTGCAATAAAGTTTTCTATAAGATTTATATATGTCGCACCGTATTTAAGCATAATTGAGTTATACTCAAGACTTTGTTTAATTTTTGATTGGTCAGTACCATAGTATATTTCATAAAGATCGTTAAGAGATCCTTTAATTTTCATATCAAGACGACTTCTTATAAAGTCCATAAAAGTTGTTTGATATACGTTGTCTTCACCAATTTCTGGAAGAACGTTTGAAATATAGTCTGAAAAAATATCATTTGGCGACAGGATTAAAATATTATTATTATTAATTTTTCCTTTTTCAGAATAAAGAAGATAAGCAATTTTGTGCATAGCAACAGATGTCTTACCACTGCCCGCAGGACCTTGTACAATAAGAATGTCAACATCGTTTTTTCTTATTATTTTGTTTTGTTCTTTTTGAATAGTGCTGACAATATTTTTCATCTTATCTGATGCTTTATCTTGAAGCATTTGCTTTAAAATGTCATCAATGATTTGCATGTTGGTGTCAAAAATTTGTACAATTTTTTCACCTTCAATTTTATATTGTCTTTTAAGAGTAATTTTACCTTTTATAATTTCCCCATTAGGTGTTTCATATTGTGCATCACCCATCTCGAAATCATAAAACATACTTGCAATAGGGCTGCGCCAGTCATAGACATAAAAGTCACGTCCATCTTCCAAGGTTGCAATTCCTATGTAAATTGGGATAACGTCGCCCTCTGTTTCAAAGTCTATGCGTGCGAAGTATGCACTTTTTACCATGCGTAAATAGCTGTGTACTTTATTTGTAGTGTTGATTGCCGAGATGCTTTTAACTTCCAAAAGTCTTACATTTTCTGCCCAATAGTTTGGATCAATTTGTGTGTCTTCATCCCATGTGTACTTCAGTTGTTTTTTTACATCATCGCTGTATTCATCAATTTTTACATTTGCTTTGTCAATCTCTTTTTCAAGCACATACAGTACAGCTTTAAGATAATCTTTTTCTTTTTTCAGCTCGCGTTCGTTAATCATATTTTCTCCTTTAAATTATATTTTGTAAAATAAATTTAAGTTTTGCACGTGAATTTTAGTTAAAATTAATCGGTTTTGCGTTTTTTATTTTTGTATTCAGGAAGCACTATTGATTTTTCTGCACCATTTTGTGATGGCGTATAATAGACGTGATCTTTAATTTCATCAGGTAAGTACTGTTGCTCTACATAACCACCAAAGTCGTGTGGATATTTATACTTTTCTCTTTTTTCATTTGCATAGTTGTAATTTTTAAGATGATCAGGTACAGGACCTGTATAAGTTGTTTCCACATCCTCATCTGCTTTATACATTGCCATAACAACGCTGTTTGATTTTGGACTCATGCAGACATATATGATTGCATGACTTAATGGAATAAGTCCTTCAGGTTGTCCCATTTTTTCAATTGCTTGCATTGCTGCCATACTTACAACAAGTGCATTAGAGTTTGCAAGTCCAACATCTTCGCTTGAATGTGCCACAAGTCTCCTTGCAATAATCATTGGATCAATTCCGGCCTTGATCATGCGTCTGCTCCAATAGAGTGCAGCATCTGCATCGCTGCCACGAAGTGATTTACAAAATGCTGACAACATGTCATAGTATATATCAGTGTCAATGGAAAGGTTGCGGCCAGTTGTGCACTCTTTTGCAATTGTGTCTGTAATTTTAATAATGTTATTTGTTGCGGGTGTACTTAAAACAGCAATTTCAAGATTGCCAAGTGCAACGCGAGCATCTCCCCCACTTGTTAAAATAAAACACTCAAGCGCTTTGTCTTCAAGTTTTATTTTAAGATCACCAAATCCCCTTTCCTTATCATTAAGTGCATTGATAATAACTTGTTTTATATCTTCTTTTGTGAGTGGTTTAAATTCAAAAATTCTGCAACGTGACACTATCGCGCGCGTCATAGATGTGTATGGAACTTCTGTTGTGCTGCCTATGAAAATTATATAACCTTTCTCAATGGCTTCAAGTACTGCGTCTGATTGAGCCTTGCTCCATCTGTGGCACTCGTCAAGCATAAGATAGGTTTTTCTGCCAAACATTTCAAGCTCTTTCTTTGCTTCTTCAATTATCTTTTTAGCATCAGCAACACCGCTTGTTACGGCGTTAAGTATTTTGAAGTTTGCATTAGATGATGAAGCAACAATAGAAGCCAGAGTTGTTTTCCCGGTTCCAGGGGGGCCATAAAAAATACAGCTTCCCAGTCTGTTTACTTCAATGGCACGGCGAAGCAGACTGCCTTTTTTAACAAGATGAGGCTGGCCAATAAATTCATCAAGATTTCTTGGCCTCATTCTTTCTGCAAGTGGTGCTTGATTATTCAGATTTTTTGAAAACAAATTCATTCAAAATACCTCATTTTACCCATTTAGTATAGCATTTTTTTTATATGATGTAAAATAAAATAAGATAATTATATAATAAATATATTATATATAA
>CAKJZE010000023.1 GCA_918285425.1 Clostridiales bacterium | reverse complement strand
AACATTGTATATACCACTTTCACCCAGTATTTCACCATCTTCTATCCCTTGTGTCATCCCTTCATCTGTGAAGTATCCATTGCAATGCTGATAATCAAGTGGCGCTTTCGCTAAATTAAATCTTATCGTCTCTTGATTAAGTATGTAATCTCGTTTTGCTATCTCCCCATCTACATAATAGTTTATTGTCGTCACTTCAAGTCCAACATTGTCTTCTATCACACACCCCTTGATTTTGAGTATGCCTCCTTCCTCTACATATATCGCTGCAGCTTCTGTTCCTGCATTATTGGCTATTCTTCCACCATTAAGATAACATGTTCCACCATTCGCTACATATATTGCTCCGCCATATACTGCCCGATTATTGACTATCTCTCCGCCATTCATGGTGAATGTCCCACCATTGGCTATATAAACAGCTCCGCCACACACTGCTGAATATCCACTGTATCTGCCTCCATTCATCGTATGACTGCTTCCCTTGCCTATATAAAACAATCCACCTTTTTGCTTTGAGAAAATGCTTGACATATCAGTCTCTGCAACTTCTCCTGCTGTTGCATAATATACCCCTGGCATGTCATATCTGGTCTGTTCAGCTTCTTGCCTTGTTGTTTCAACTGCTGCTGTTGGTTGATTGTTGTTAAACATAATAAATGGCACTGTCAAAATAAAGGCAAATAAAATCATCAGCAGGCTGTATTTTATTCCAGCTGTTTTTTCCTTCTTTATTTCTCTTACATTTTCACCTTTTATCATTTGCTCTTATTGTCGCCCTGACTTGTCACTTTTATGTGTAAGTCTAATATATTTATATATTAGCTTTTTTTATTGGGGGCTGTCAAATAAAAATCCACATATTAGTAAATTAGATTTACAATGACATTTTGAAAAATATAAAAATCTTGCAACTTTTTAAATTTCGTGTTATAATACACAATATAAATTATGGGGGAAATGCAATGACTCAAGAAGAATACATACAAATTTATCTTGCTCAACAAAGAAAGTTGCAAGCACATTCACTTGTCAACAACTCTTTTTCTGACCATGAAAATGAGCTTCTTGACATGGCTTCTGCCCTTGCAAATGGCGAAATTATTGACCTTAGCAATTATGATGTTGATAATATTGACCAAATCACAGACGACATACTCACCATGCTTAAAAAAGTGAAAAATGAGAAACAATTAAAACAACTTTTAAAACTTTTGGAAGCACTGCAGTCAGTTCAGTCTTCTGACGATGAATACAGTGGCACAAACGACACAAAATCTCAAATAAAACCTGTTTTAAAACCTGCTGATGACAAAATTGATGAAAACCCTGTTATACAAAAGGCAAAAGACTATGGAGCATGGGCAAAACAACAGTACCAGCAGTTTGGCAAAGACCTTAAAGCAAAAAGAAAAACCAAGCTGATTGACACATCAAAATACGACAATCTTTCACGAGATGAACTTGTTGCCTTATATCACCCAAGTAAATTTTATTCTTTAAGCACAAAGGACAGAAATGCACTGTTTCAGGCAACTGTAAATGATTATCTTATTTCAAATGGTGCACAGCCATGCGCCGTAAGTTTTATGGACATGCCAATAACTGATAAAAGCATACACTATGGTCTTTACAGACCACAATATGGCGACTTGTTTATAAACTCACGCTTGTTTGAAAATATTGACGAACTTGCGACAAATGGAAATATTAATTTCCCTTATCACATACTCTCTACACTTATACACGAGGCCACCCATGCACTGCAATTTCAATCCATCATAAGCCAGCCTCTTTCAAAAAAAGATCAGTTGATTTTAAACTCTATGAAGCACAATCAGTCATCTTTGTCATATCAGGAATATCTTGCAGAGGCTGACGAGCTTGACGCCAGAAACAGTGCCCTTGAATACATAAGAAATTCTGCCATATCTGCGCAAAGGGGCAGAGAAAATCTTAAGGCATACTATAACACACAGAAAAATAGAGAGCTTAAAACTTCTAAAGCTCACGTACAGAGTGATGTACAAGCACTATTCCCAGATTTGTTTGACAGCACCTTCCTTACGCCTGACATCGCAAAGATGCAAAGGATGAATTCAAGTGCTAAAGAGATGCAAACAATCGTGCAAGGAAAATACATTTCTGAAACTTTGCAAAGAAGAAAACGTTTTTAAAAGACATTAAAAAATCACAACCGGTTGGTTGTGATTTTTGTTTTTAACTATTTCGTATGCTTTGCAATTACATTCTTTCTTGCTTCATCATACTCTTCTTGAGTGAGTACTCCCTTGTCCAGCATGTCTTTAAGGCCGTTTAATTCTTCTTCCATAGTTTTACCTGTGGCTGAAGGTTGAGCATTTTTTTCATCAACAACTTTTTGGAGTTCTTCTTTTTGATCAGCAAGCATTTCTTCAAAGTTATCAGCAGCCATGTTCACCAGTCTTCTTGCTTCCATTCTTTTGATTATAAAGTTTGAAATTGACATGTAAACAAGAGCAATAGCCAGAACAGTAATCATAAATGACGTTCCAAGTGCACCCAAGGCATTTGTATCAAGAGAAATAGGGTTTGCAGTGTTAGTTGGATTTATATTTACGCAGAACAACAGATAAGAGAAGTAAAAGTCAACAAATCCATAGCTGGCATATGTGACAACCTGAAATGGGATCATAGTATTTCTGCATTTTGTCCAAAGGTTACCAGCAACAGTGGCCACCATAAGTTGAAGCGAAACAAGAAGTGTTACTTTGATAAACCACAAAAGCCAAACAATGTTGTCAGGATTTTGCGAGTTTATCATTGTTATGACAAGCCAAACACAAATAAGCCACAAAATCACACACACAGCCACAAAGACGATAAAAATAAGAGAAAGTTTTTTGTATTCACCTTTTTCAAGTTTTCTTACCCATGGAAGCACAGAAATCAGACCAAGGCATATGACACCAATAGTAAATATGATCCCCCAAAGTGTTGCATTAAGCGCAAAAGTTGGGTTTACAAGTGAGGCAACAATAATACCAGCAGCCACAAAAATACCAACATATGCAGTTGTTGAAAGTGCACGATAGATTTTACCTTCTTGCCCCATATATTTTTTTCTTAAAGCCATAATAATCTCCTTTCGAATTAGTTTATACATTTATATTATCACACAAAAATTTTTTATTCAACTAAATTAAGGGGTTATATAGAAAATAATGCATATTTTGCTTTGGTGTTACGCTGAATTTTTTTGATTTTATTTTATTTAATAAAAAACGAGTATAGCCGACCGGTATAAGTATTTTTCTCGGCCAGATACACTCAAAAATTGATAACTTCGCAAAATCAATTTTTTCGGTATGACACACCATGTGTCACCCTGAGTGAACGAAGTGAAGCGAATGGGTCTATCCGACTTACAATGTTGCCTTTTCAATCAGTGTCAACTTTTTGTTGTCACAGTCGATTTCATACTTGCAGCCAAGCGCAAAAACACCAATTGGCTCTGCATGCCCAACATTGACGTTATAGAGTATTGGAAGATCAGGGCGCCCAGCCTCACCCGCAACAACTTTTTTATAGACATCTTGGTACTCTTCAAAATAATCCATAGTTGTTGGCTTTCCGACAATAATGCCATTGATGACGTCAAGAACTCCCTGTGCCTGTAAATTGCGAAGAATATAGGTCAAAAGCATAGGCGACATGTTGTCCTCGCTTGTCTCAAGAAGCAAAATTTTACCTTTAAAATCATCAAGTGTTGGCCAAAGCGAAGTGCCAAGCAAATAAGTAAAAGTATCAAGACAGCCACCAATAAGTTCACCCTGCACTTTACCTGTGCCCTGCAAAATCATATATCCATTTTCTTCTTTATGAAAAACTCTTGGCGTATTCATGTTTTCTTGCTTCCACCAAACTTTATCTTTGTCAAGACTGTAAACAGGGCTTGACTTAACTTCATATTTCTCTTTTGGTTCAAAGAATATATTTTTGAAAGCATCAAGTGTATAGTCGTTTATCTTGATATACTCCGCCCAGTTGTTCATAATGCTTGCACCATAGTAAGAAATCAGTCCCGCTTTTCTCATCATCATATGATTGACAGTTGTATCCGAAAATCCAGCAAAAATCTTTGGATTATTTTTTATTACATCAAAGTCTATGTATGGCAAAAGGCGTATTGTATCGTCCCCACCAATAGCAGTGAAAATCGCCTTAACATCTTTGTCAGCAAATGCGTCCATAAGATCCTGTGCCCTTGCCTCTGGGTGCTGATAAAGATAGTCCATACCTTTAAGTGCATTTGGCATCACTTTAACTTTAAGCCCAAAATCATCTTCCAGCCTCTTTTTTGCAATATCCAGTTTATGAATTGCCCAAGGCTCGCCCAGCATACCCCTTGACAAGCTTACAATAGCAACAGTATCCCCTTTCTTTAAATGCTGTGGTTTAATCATTTTTGTTCTCCTTTACTTTTATACTAGAATTTCTCTCTCTATTTTTTTTATTATAACACAATTAAAAAATTTTGCATAACAATTTAAAAATTTGCAAATAAAAAATGCCTTTAAATTTCTTTAAAAGCATCTTTAAATTATCTATGTCTACCTTTAGACATTTGTTCAAACTCTTCTTCAACTTGTTGTTGTCTTTGTCTTTCTATCATATCTCTATTGTCAAGTTCTTGTATCATTTCATTAATTTGCTTATCCATTTTTTTCCATGACTCCATACTATCTGCCGAGTCCATTTTCTTTGTGAGCTTTTCAATATTATCTTTTATTTGTTGATTTGACATTTCTGATAATTTTTGTTGTTCTCTTCTTTCTTTTAACCTGTCTCTGCCATCTATCTCTGGGTTATTATTTTTGACTTCTTCAATTTCTTCTTTTGGCACTTTTTCTACTCGTCGTTCACTTTGAACATAGTTTTCATATGCAGCCATCTTACGTTGACTTTCATACTTTACATTGGTTGCATTGTCACTATCTTCCTTCTCTGCAGTCTTTCTTTCTTCCGAAGTGTTTTCACCACCATTATTGCCGCCGCCAATTGTTGAATCCTCTTCTTTTTTTGATTCATTTTGTTGTGCACTTACTGATTCTCTTTGAAGATTAGCTTTACAATCTTCAATAAATTCTTGCGCTATTTCCCTATCAAGTCCATTTTTTTCACAGTTATTAAAAAAGTCAGTAATAGCAGCTTCTTCATTTCGTATTTTTTCATTACATTCATTATATTTAGCGAAATCTTTTCCTAAAAAACTAGCTCTTTGTTTTTCAAAATTATTTATATTTCTTTGATGTTCTCTTAATTCATGATATGGACTTAACATTGCTTTTGCATCACAAAATTTTATAACTTTATTGAGTGCGTCATAATCTTTTGGATCGTGGTGCAATTCACTTTCAGTTTTATGCATGATTTCAAGACGCTTATAAGCTTGATTCTTTACACCTTCAAGGTTTACACCTGACTTAATTGCTCCAACAAGGAAAGAATCAAGTTCTTTGTCAGAAACCTCTTTACCACAATCCGAATGCAAACCACTTGCGCACACTGATAAAAAGCTGTGTGGAGAGCTTGCTTGAATGGTCGGATCCGCCCCTTTAAGAGAATCGTGTGACATATTCATAATACAACTTACCGCCGTATATTCGTTAAAATCACTTGCCGACACTTCTTTTTGTTGATAAAGTTCCTTTGCTTCTTGCAAAGCTTCTTGACGTCCTAAATTGTCATCTTTACTGTACAATATCTCTGCATATTGTTCAATAATTTGATCCTTTGTTATCATATTATTTCTCCTTTATCATCTACCCCTTGACATACCTTGTTGTTGCATTTCTTGCAATTCTTGTACATTTAAACGACGTCTTTCAACACCATACTTGTCAGTGTATGTCTCTGTTGTTTGGTTTTCTGTTTTTTGTTCATCAGTACGTTTTCTCTCAACACCATATTCATCAACATATTTACTTTCTTGTTCTTGTCTTTGTCTCTCTTCTGCTTCACGCTTCAATTGTTCCTTATATTGCTCTTGTTGTTGACGCATATAATCAAATTCAGAATTTTCTTCAATTGTTGTTTCAATTTCTTCTTTTGTAACCGGTCTTACTTTTTCTTCTTCTATTTGGGCTTGATGTTGCGCAGCCTGTGCCTGACGCTGACTTTCATATCTCGCTTTTGTTCCATCAGCTTCAGGATCACTACTTTTTGGCTCTTCTTTTTCCGCAGGTTTCGACCAGTCCGGAATTTTGGTCTCAACCTTTGTTTGTGCTTTTTCTTCTTCTGTATATGTACCAGTAGTGTAATTTTCTTGTTGATATTTATTTTGTATTATTTTTACATCTCCACTTTTTAAATCTTTTTGAAATTTGTTTATATCTGATATGGATGGATTAAAACCATATATAATACGTATTGCAGAAAGTAATTTACTTGATGGTACGACATTATTATCTTGTTGAATAATCATATTGCCACTGGTAACAGTTTTTACATATTCTTTATAAGCTTCCATCATCATGAGCTTTTCACTTACATTATCAGAAAGTACTATATTTCCATCTTGAATAATGCCTTTTTGAGGTGCAGGAATAAAATTTGGAAATACCTTTTTTAAGATTTCTTCAGCTTCAGCTTTTTGCATCTGCTTCTGTATCCTTTTCTGCACAGCATCTTTTGAGTCCTTTTCAATTACAGATTTGACTTCTTTATTGCGGTAAATTTGACTTTCAATGCTATAAATTGCAAGTTTTTTATCTTCAAAAAATCTTACACTTGTTTGGTCAAGTTTTGGACTTGCCATCAATTCTCTTTTGTATCTTTCAAAAATAGCTTTTAATTGCTTGGCGTCAGTATCTTCCATATAGGAAGCTATAGCTTTCGCTTTCGCTTGTGCCATTTGTAATTCTTTCCTAACTTCACTAGGGTTATATTTAACCTCAATGCCACTATCTGTAAAATATCTGTCGCTATTCCAAGATAACCTTGCCATGTGTTGTAAACACTTTTCAAAGCACAAAACCGGATGACTTTCTATTGCAGTGTCATATACTTTTGAAATATTGGCCGCTTTTTCTTGAATTTCTTTATCTGTTCCATTTATCAAAAGGTTATTTATTTTTGCTTGTTTTTCTCTTTCTACCTGTTCAAGCGTTTTAAGAGAACCGTTTGGATTATATGTTATTGAAAGGGCAGGATATTTATCCATAAATTCTTTTCTTTGATTACCATTTAATTGTGGTAAAATATTATCAATAATCATTGATGCTTTATGATTGGCATTTACTTCCATTTGTTCTGGATTTGTATTATGTTTCCAAGTGACAAAAGAATACTTATTTAATAAATCAGTTTGGGATTTTATATGAGATAAATAATTGCCTCTTTTTTCGTCTATTGCAATATCATATGCATATGGACAATAATTTTTACAAAACGCCAACGCTTTTTCATAGCCATCCTTATGTGCATCTATTTCATAATAAAAATTATCATGATTATCATCATATAAACGATCACGATTTAAATCTTTTGAATAATATTTACCAGTTTCTACACCTCTTGCAAAAGTCCTTGCAACGATTTGTTTGCTCGTTGTATAACTTTCAGGTGTTATTTGCTTCATGTTATGTTCATTTTCTTCCAATTCTTTAAATTGAACTGCGTGACGTATTTCGTGAAACTGCTTTTGCAACTCTGGTAGAAAACAAGTACTTAATCTATAACCTCCACATTGTTTCTGATATCCCTCTCTATTTTTATCTCCACCTAATTGTGTTGGATTTAACCATGCAGAATCACAAACATTTTGATTATAAAATGTTATGGATTTATCTTCATCACTGTAATATGCACCATTTTTATCATGACTGGTTTTATCACGATAAATTATTTTTATATCACTTAAATTTAATTCATCAAGTGTCATTTTTGTTATCATACAATGAATGGATTTTGCTTCAACTGAAGTTAAAGGCTGATTTTTTTCTCCTACATCATTTAACTTTTGTGACACATATTGTAAAGCTTGAGCTTTGGTATCTTCATCTTTAAAATCAATGTGACTCAAAAAATCAACAGCAATTTTTTCTTTTTCTTGAATAGTCCCTGTTTTAGATTTTATTTTAAATTGATTTTCTAATTCTTGAATTAAATTCATTTTTTTCTCCAAATATGCAAGACAATTATTTCTATATCTTCATTATACTTTGTACTGCCAGATATGTCAATGTTTTTCAATATATTTCATAAGAAGCAATAAAATATAGCTTGTTGTGTATTTTTATCATCTTGTATGATACATAAAAAATACCTAAAATTATATAATAATTATAGGTGAATTTATGGAATTAAAAGATATAATTCAAAGAATTGGATACTTCAGAAATAAAGCAAATTTATCTGCGCGAGCACTGAGTTTGTCTATTGGTAAAAATCAAGCTTATATCAATAAACTGGAAGCCGGCGAGTTTGAACCATCAATGAAAATTATTCTTGAAATTATAGAATCTCTTAGCATAACCGAGGAAGAATTTTTCTATTCCAATTTTCAAACATATAATATAGATAAAGAAAATCTTGACATAATAAAAAGGCTTTCTCCTGAAAAGAAAAACGCATTAAAAGAACTTTTAAAATAAAAACATCTGAAAACTAAATTCAGATGTTTTATTTTTTTGCGACACATTATTTTTAAATTTATTTTAAATAGCTAACAGCTTGAATTGCAGAAACAGCTCCGTCACCCTCGGCTGTGACAAGTTGACGAAGTGTTTTTGTTCTGCAGTCGCCTGCAACAAAGATTCCTGGCACATCAGTTTTGCAGTCTTCACCTGCAACAACATAACCAAACTTATCAAGTTTGATAATATTTGCAAAAGCGTTGTTTGATGGCACTTGACCAACCGCAACAAAAAGCCCAGAAATTTCAAGCGTCAACTTCTCGCCATTTGTCTTGGTCACCTCTATTTTTTCCAAGGATTTATCACCTTCAATAGCCGTCACATTTGCTTCCAAAATAAATTCAACATTTGACTTTGATTTCAGTGTTTGCACTGCAGTTTCCACCGCCCTAAACTCATTTCTTCTGTGAATCAGATACACTTTATTGCAAATGTCAGCAAGATAAAGTGCGTCATCTATGGCAGCATTTCCTCCGCCTACAACAGCAACATCTTTGCCCTTGTAAAAAGCGCCGTCGCAAGTTGCACAATAAGAAACTCCCTTGCCAAGAAAATGATTTTCGTTTTCCAGTCCCAGTGGTCTTGATGATGCACCTGTTGCAATGATGACCGCTTTTGCTTCAAAATTGCCACTATTTGTTTTCACAATTTTTATGTCGCCATCAAGATCAATCCCAACAACCTTTGCAGATTTAAACTTTGCACCAAAATCTTTTGCCTGATTATAAAGTTCAAGTGCAAAATCTGCACCCGAAAAGCTTTTAATTCCAGGATAGTTGACCACATTTGGAGTACTTACAATTTGTCCACCATAAGCACCCGCCTCAATAATAAGACACTGTTTGCCCGCCCTTTGAACATATATTGCCGCAGTTAAACCTGCAGGCCCACCACCAATAATGATAATATCTTCCATACTTCGCCTCTTATATATTATTACATCTAAAGGTATATAAAATAAAACAAATTGTCAAGCAAAATTTAAATTAAAAAAATCCTTAAACAATTTTAAGGATTTTAATTATTACTCAATATTATGTTGTCCAAATACGGCAAAATTAATAATGTCAATTTGTAAGCCCGTATCCTGCAAACCATCTCCATTTGTGTTTGCCACATAATGCTGGGCACCATCAAGCTCTATGACAATTGTTGTGCTTGCAGTGTTTGACTCAAAATAGTCATTTACATCAATGGTAACGTTTGTTGTTTTGCCAGCCTTCACATCTATTGCAGTTCTGAACTTTGGATCACGGTATTCATCTTCATCACCATTTCGCAAATTTGAAATACGAATATTAAACTGCAATTCTGTGTCAATATTGCTGTAAACATCAAAAGATATTTTTTCCACAGTCAGCTTATAAATCCAAGCATTATTTCCAGTGAAAGTTATTGCAAGATATTTGTTCTGTTTATCAGCTTTTCCATTTATGAAATGTTTAAGTTCAGTTGTTTGTGTGCCGCTTGAACCATAAAGAGTATAACTTACAGCGGAACTGAAATATCTTGACATATTAATACTTTTCTCTTTCTGTCCACAGGCGGACAACAAGAGTGTTGGAAAAATCACAAAAATTGCCAAAAGAAACATCAAAAAGCGTTTCACTATGCCTTTCCCCCATCATTTATATACAAAATACCAAGTGTTCCCTTACCACAATGGCTTGTAATTGTTGATGATGCAATAGTTTCAATAACCTCATCAAAAACATTCTTACTCTTTACATATTCCACAATCTCGCTTGCAATCTCTGGCTCAATAGATGAATGTGTCACAAAGCAAATCGACTTATCAGGATTATCATATTGTTTTAAAATATCATCAACATATTGTTTCAAAACAGGCAACATTTTTCCACGAGGTTTTCCCACGTTTTTCATCTGCCCTTCAACAACTTGAATACGAGGTTTAATTCTAAGCAAATTTGCCCCAAGAAGTGCCAGTGCAGAACATCTGCCACCTTTATATAAATAACTTACTTCTTGGATAATGAATCCAGCCTGCACAGCGCCAACACGTGCCTCAACTTTTTCAGCAATACTTTCAGCTTCTTCCCCAGCTTTTGCAAGTTTCGCAGCATAAAGCACCAAAAGTCCTGTTCCTGAAGACAGGTTATTACCATCAACAACTATAACTTTGCCATCAAAATCTTGCGATGCTTGCAATGCATTATTATATGAACTTGAAATTTTACTTCCAAGCCCAATGTGAACTATTTTCACATCTCCTTCTTTTTCGAAAACACTTTTAAAGAATTCACCATATTCATAAGCACTTATTGCTGCAGTCTTTGGCAACTTTTTATTCTGTTTTACATAGTCAAATATATCTTGTGGGTGAATATCTACACCATCTTTAAACTCGTTATCCCCCAGAATAACTGAAATTGGTACTTCATAAATATTATATGTTTCCACTTGCTCTTTACTTAAATCACAAGATGAATCGCTTGTTATAATAGTCTTCATAATTTTCTCCCTACACTTAAATTTTAATCACTGCATTTCCAAAAAGCAAGCGATTTGAAAATATTGCTTGCCAAAGTGACTGAATAAATGTTTTGCCATATTTGACATGAATTACAACCTTTCCACAAATCTCGCTTTGCTTAACTGCACCAAACATACGACTGTCAACAGAATTATTACGATTGTCACCCATCACAAAATACTCATCTTCACCAAGAGTGTATGAATACTCATGTGCAACTTTTCCATCTATTGAAACATTATTTTGCAGTGCATCAATAAGGGTATTGTGAAATTCGTACAAATTATTTGAAGAATGAGCTTTTGAAATTTCCATCTGTGTTTCAAGGGTATAGTCATCATTCATAAGCACACCATCAACATAATATTCAACAATGATATATGTACCAGCATCACCAGCTTTTTTAAACTTAATAGTTTGACCTGGCATTGCAACTATTCTCTTAATAATCTTGTTGCCACTTTCAGTTTTTCCACCATTAATAACAACAATATCCAAGCATTTATAATTATTTGTTCTCGTATAATAAACAGTATCAGTATATAAATCAAAATTCACACCTTTTGCAGACGCATTAATTGTTGGACGCATAGATTCACCCACAACTTTAATAGGTGTGAAAATTATTTGAAACAGAAACAAATTTAAAATAAAACAAACGCCAAAAATAATCATAGCACCAAGAAAATAGCCGAAAAGAGTGCTTCCTGCAGAAATTTCTATTACTTTTGGCTTATCCTGTTTATCATCAGCGTTTGAAAATGCTTCAGACACAATGTTTTCTGTTGAATTTATGTCTTGCTCATCTGGATTTTGGCTGACTTTTTCTGTTAAATTTTCCTTCTGTTCTTGCATACATCATTATTTTATCACTTTAAAGCTTTTAAATCAATCAAAAATGCTTGCAAATTTGTCAAATATTGTCAAAATTTCTTAACTGCTATTTAAAAAGAGATTGACAAATAATCAAAATTGGAACAAAATAATAATGTTGATAAATAAGATCAACAATTAATAAATAACATTAATTGCCCTCGTAGCGCAACTGGATAGAGCGTCTGGCTTCGAACCAGAAGGTTGCGAGTTCAAGTCTTGCCGGGGGCACCAAAATAAAAAGGCATGTTTGCCTTTTTTATTTTGTCCTTGGCAGACTTGACAAGCGATATTAGGCGAGATGATAAATTGAAAATGCAAAAAAACTTTTGCGGTAAATTATGACAGCAGATTGAGATGAATTTTTGATTTTAGGCAAAGCAAACAGGTTAGGCATAGTATTATTACATGCTGTTCTGTTTGCAAAGCATAAAACAAAAAGTCGCTCAAGATGCGATGTAAAGTGGCGCCGGTTCGGCAGAGAGGTGCAAATAAATGGTTCAAGTCTTGCCGGGGGCACCAAAATAAAATATGCAAAATCCTTTTAATTTGTTTGTAACACTTTCAAATTTTATGATAATATATTTGTATCAAATTAAAAGGAGAAAATCATGGTAAAAAAAGTAAGTAATACACGCAAGGTCATAAGATGGATTTTTGATTTTCCTTATGAATATCGCAAAACAAAACAAAGCTGGCAAAGACAAAGTGCTTTTGTGAAAATTGCTTCAATTTTGGCAGTCGTTGCGCTTTTGGCACTTTCATGTTTCATATTCTACTGGACAGGCAGGGCGTTTAACGCACTTTCAGGCAGAGATTTTGAAGCAATTGTAAGATCCTTGTTTTTGTTTTTTGGCATCATGATCCTTGTATTGACTGATATTATCTTTATAGTCAACATGTATAGGCAATTAATATTCAATGCCACAGTTGCATTTGTTTGCAGACCAGCCAAAAAATCTAAATTGCAAAATGAAGCAGCAGAAGTCAAAGATGCCCAGGTAACAGAAGAAGAAAACAATACTGAAGAACAAACACAAACAGAAGAAGAAAACAAAGAGTCTGCCGAGACACTTACTCCAGATGCTATAAGAAGTGTTCAAAAAAGCAAGACATCACGCGGGTTTGACACAGCTATTGGTTGGCTTAATATTGCACTTATCTTAATTTATACAGCCGGATTAATACTTGCATTTGCCGGTGGCTATGGATTTAAAGCTTAATAAACGAGAAATAAATATGAGTAAAAATATATCATCAACTACAACTTTGGTACTTGCATCAAACAATAAGCACAAAATTGAAGAGTTTAAACAAGAGTTTTGTGATTACAACGTGCTTTCTCTCTCTGACATAGGTTTTACTGATGAAATTGAAGAAAATGGCACAACTTTTGCAGAAAACAGCCTTATTAAAGCAAAAGCTATTTACAAATTTTTAAAACTGAAAAATATTTCAGCTTTAATAGTTGCGGACGACAGCGGGCTTTGCGTTGATGCCCTTAATGGTGCACCAGGTGTTTATAGTGCTCGGTTTGGTGGCAATCATGACAGTGCTGCAAGTCGCAAAAAATTGCTTGAAGTTATGCAAGGGAAAACTGACAGAAACGCACGCTTCACCTGTCTTATTACACTGATGTATCCAGACCAAACATATAAGACATTTGAAGGAATTTGTGAAGGTAAAATTCTTGACCATGAAGATGGCACAAGTGACTTTGGTTATAATAATTTGTTTTATTCATACGCACTTAAAAAGACATTTGGTAATGCCACTGTTGAAGAGAGACTTAAAGAAAATCACCGTGGAAAAGCTATTGAAAAATTAAAACAAGAATTGTTAAAATATTGTAAAAAATAACTTATATTTTACAAAATAAAAATCAAAAAAATAAAAAATGCTTACTTTTAATTAAGCATTTTTTATTTAGTTTTCTTCCAAATATTTGATAAATTCATCTTTAATCTTATTACTTTTTGCGTTTTTCTTTCCAACAAGACAAATGGTTCTGCTGTCAATTTTAAAATCTGTGTTTATTATATAAATCTTTTGTTTATCAATTTCATGCCTAAAATATTCAGGATTAACAACACCCACTGCAATTCCCTGCTTGATAATCTCATAAATCAAGCTGTAACTTTCAAGTTCGTACTTTGCATCAAGCTTTATACCATGTACTGCAAAATAATTATCAATATTTTGTCTGCTTGTCTTTCCTGAAGTGATAAGCGCAAGATTAGACGCCGCAAATTGCTCTTTTGTCATTGGTCTTTGCTTGTATTTTTCCATGACTTCTTTACTTCCAACAACAGCATAATTAACACTAAATTTTTTCACAATTTCAAGTTCTGGGCGCAAAAATTCGCTGTCCATCACCGCAAGGTCCATTTCATCACCAAGTAGCAAAGAAATAAGCTCGTTTTCCTCACCACGCTTTACACTTATATCCAGCTTTGGATATTTTTTAAGAAAGCTGTTCAGCTGTCTGCTGATTAGCATAGTTATATTAGATGTTGTAGTACCAAGACGCAGCGTTCCACTTTGCAATTTTTTAGTGTTTGGACAATACATATAAAGATTATCCAGCTCTGCGAGAATGCGCACCACTTTATTATAGATATATTTTCCCTCTTGAGTAAGAACCACACCTTTATTTTTGCGCACAAAAAGCTCTCCACCCATTTCACTTTCAAGTTGTTTGATAGATTTAGTTATCGCAGGTTGTGAAATAAACAACTTTTCAGAAGCTTTAGTAATATTTCCCTGCTCTGCAACACAAACAAAGATTTTCAAAAGATTGTAATTTGCCATAACTTTAAGTTATCACCACCATAAAATTTATATATTTTACATTATATCAGATTTGGTTTATAATAGCAAGTGAAATGCATACAAGGAGGGCAAAAAAATGCAAATTAACATAAATGAAGGCATGCTTGACTTTGTTTTTAACAGACTTCGCATGCAAGAAGGAAAAACTTTAGGAAGGACAACAAGTAAATTGGACAGCTTAACCATTTTTAAAGTTTTGGCAAACGCAAAATACAAGCAGGATTGTGGTATGCAATTGACAGATCTTGAAAAAACCGTAAAAGAAGAAGCAGGTTTTTACATATACACATATGTTTCACAAAAATATGAAGAAGCAAAACTCAATGGTGGAATAACCAGCATTGTTTATCCAGCATTCAGCAATATAACATTAAATGATCTTTACAAAATGAAAAATCACTATATTGCTTAATTTTGTTATAATTTTATCCCCCAAAAACTGCAGCAATGCAGTTTTTTATTTTTACTTAATAATTTTTCATTCAAAAAATATAAATTTACAGTCATAAAAGACTTGACAAAGCACATAATATGTTGTATATTATGTGTGTCGTCGCGGGATAGAGCAGTCCGGAAGCTCGTCGGGCTCATAACCCGAAGGTCATAGGTTCAAATCCTATTCCCGCAACCAAAATACAAAAGGAAGTCACTTGACTTCCTTTTTTCATGCTCTATCCCGCGCGTGATTATGCAGCCCGAAAGCTCGCCCACGCTCAACACCAAAGGTCATAGGTTCAAATCCTATCCCCTTGAGCCAAAATACAAAAGGAAGTCACTTGACTTCCTTTTTACTTTTACTGTTTTTAATAAATATAAGAATTTCTATTTACAATAATTTTGTTAACCACCAAACATATTTAAAGCCTTTGTAAAGACGAGGTAATTTTTTATTTTTTCTTATATATGGCACACTTTCTTTAATTAAAAGTTTCAAACGTTTTTTTAACTCTTTATCTTTGTACTTATCTCTCCATATATAATAAAGAATTTCAGTTGCAATTAAACCCTGCATTGATCTTGCACAAATATTTAACATTTCATTATCTTTTACTTGCTCAATTATATTATCATAACAATCAATACACGTAAGTTTTTTTGGATTAAATTTGCTGGTAACAATACTTCCGCCACCATTTCTGACAATGTAGTGATAAAGTTGTTTTTCACTGTAAATGACTTTATTACAATTTTGCATTATCTTAAAGCAAAAATCCAAATCTTCGCCATAATGAATATTCTCATCGCACCTGATATCACCTAAAGTATTTTTCTTAAACAGTTTATTACAAAGCGATCCATTAAATAGTCTTGATGAAAGCATCTCTGCAATGGCGACATCTTTACTTAAAACAAATGCTTTGTTTAATTTTTTGTTTCTCTTGGCAATATTTAAATTCTTATTCTCTTTATGTCTGATTCTTGCACACACAGACATATCTGCATCGCTTGCAATAAGCATATTATATAATATCTCCAAAAAATCTGGCTCTGCATAATCGTCGGCATCAAAAAAAGTAAAATACGAAGAATTAATTTTATCAATCAAAAAATTCCTCGCTTTCGCTATATTCCCCTCATTCTTTGTTTCATAAACAACAATGTTTTTGTATTTATTTTTATAATCTTCTAGTATTTCACCTGTTTCATCAGTAGATCCATTATTATTAACAATAATATTGATATCTTTGTATGTCTGATTAAGTAAACTATCCAGACATTTTCCAATATACTTTTCGCAGTTATAAACAGGTATTAATACATCAATTTTTTCCGTTTGCATTTTTACCACCATTAACATTTTTATTATATTCGTCCGCTTTATAATTTGTCAAGCAACTAAACACATCTTACATAAAACAAAAGATTAATTTACAATAAAAAAGCACCATTTTATAAACAATGGTGCTTTTTTATTATTCTTCAACATAGGTTTCTTCAATTTCAATTGGTTCAAGTGTTCCATCTTCAGGATCAGTTGTGTCTTCTGCAATGTGGTCTGCAATTGCAACACACATAACTTTTGCCTCGCCCTTCATCTTCATAATCTTAACACCAATCGTATCACGTCCGATAACGCTTATGTCTTTTGCAGGTGTTCTGATGATTACTCCGTTGTCAGCAATAAGCATAACATCATCATCATCTGTGACTTGTTTAAGGTTTACAAGTCTGCCAGTCTTATTGTTAAACACGCCTGCCTTCGCACCTTTACCACGACGGTTTTGAAGTCTGTATTCATCTTGTGAAGCTCGTTTACCATATCCGTTAGCAGATACAGTCAAAATTGTTGTATCAAGTTTTAAGACAATCATATCAACCAAATAATCATCATCTGCAAGGTCAATTGCGGTCACACCCATTGTGTCACGGCCAAGTGGACGAACATCTTTTTCACTAAACTTAATACATTTACCCTCGTTTGAAGCAACAAGGATCTCATCTTCGCCACGGCTGTATTGAACTGAAACAAGCTCATCACCATCTGCAAGAGAAATCGCAATCTTACCACTCTTACGAATGTTGAGATATTCTTTTATATGAGTTTTCTTAATCATGCCACTCTTTGTTGCAATAACAATATATCCATCTTCTTCCCTTGGCATTGGCATAACCGTGTTAATTTTTTCACCATCAGCAACTTCCAAAAGATTGACAATTGCACGACCTTTTGCCTGCTTTTGTCCTTCTGGAATTTCATAGCCTTTAATTGTATAAACCTTACCAAAGTTACTGAAGAACATTATGTCATCGTGAGTGCTTGAGATAAACAAGTTTTCAACGAAGTCTTCTTCTTTTGCCTTGTGAGCAATCACGCCCTGGCCACCGCGATGTTGAGATTTATACTCTGCAACTGGGATACGTTTGATATATCCATAGTGCGTCATAGAGATAACAACATCTTCCTTCTCAATAAGGTCTTCAATGTTGATATCACGATAGTCAAGTGTAATCTCACTCTTTCTTGGCTCGCCATATTTTTCTTTGATTTCTGTAAGCTCATTGACAATAATCTCAACAACACGATCTTCACTTGCAAGTATTCCCTTAAGGTCTGCAATTGTTTTAAGAAGTTCTGCTTGTTCCTCTTCAAGTTTTTCAACTTCAAGGTTTGTAAGACGTTGAAGTCTCATATCAAGAATTGCATTTGCCTGCTTATCTGAAAGAAGGAATGCCTCTTGCAATTTTGTTGACGCATCTTGCCTGTCAGCTGATGCTTTGATAATTTTAATAACTTCATCAATGTTTGCAAGTGCAATCACAAGACCTTGAACAATATGTTCCCTTTCTTCTGCTCGTGCAAGGTCAAATCGTGTTCTTCTTGTAATAACATCTTTTTGGTGATCAATGTATGCCCCAAGTATTTCTTTAAGGTTCATAATCTTTGGGACACCATTGTTAAGTGCAAGGAATGTCACACCATATGACGATTGAAGTGCAGTATGCTTAAACAAGAAGTTCAAAATAACTTGAGGTTGATAGTTGTTTTTGATTTCAATAACAATTCTCATACCCTTTTTATCTGACTCTTCTTTTATGTCTGCAATGCCTTCAACCCTTTTATTTTTAACAAGGTCAGCGATTGAGACAATCAATTCTGCTTTGTTAACTTGATAAGGAATTTCGTAAACGATAATTCTTGATCTGCCATTGTCATCTTCTTCGATTTCCGTCTTTGCACGAACAACAATGTTACCCTTACCTGTCGTATATGCATTTGCAATAGACTTTGTTCCAAGGATAAGTCCACCGGTTGGATAGTCAGGTGCAGGAAGAATTTGTATAAGCTCCTCAATAGTAATGTCAGGGTTGTGAAGTTGTGCAATTGTTGCATCAATAACCTCCCCAAGGTTGTGTGGAGGAATATTTGTTGCCATACCAACTGCAATACCGTCAGATCCGTTTACCAAAAGGTTAGGAAATCTTGATGGAAGCACTGTTGGCTGCATACGTGTGTCATCAAAGTTTGGCACAAAATCCACAGTTTCTTTGTCAATATCACGGAGCATCTCTGCCGCGATCTTTGAAAGTCTTGCCTCTGTATAACGATAGGCAGCTGGTGGATCGCCGTCTATTGACCCAAAGTTTCCGTGTCCATCAATCAGTGGGCAACGTATAGAGAAATCCTGTGCCAAACGAACAAGAGCCATATAAACTGCGCTGTCGCCATGTGGGTGATAACGTCCAAGCACATCACCAACGGTTGTAGCACATTTTCTGAAAGGTTTATCAGCAAAAAGGTTATTTTCACCCATGCTGTAAAGTATTCTTCTGTGAACAGGTTTAAGACCATCGCGAACATCTGGAATTGCACGAGATACGTTTACCGCCATGGCGTAAGCCATAAAGGATTTTTTCATCTCATCTTCCACTTCTGTTGGGATTATTCTTGTGTTATCAACAATCTGTTCATATTCACTGCTGTAATCATGTTTCTTAGCCATCTTTCGCCTCCTATACGTCCAAATCCGTCACAAGATCTGCATTTTCTTCAATGAATTGTCTTCTTAAGATTGGGTCTTCACCCATAAGTAAGCTGAACACACTTTCTGCTTCAACAGCATCTTTCATTGTGATTTGCACAAGTGATCTGTGTGCTGGGTTCATGGTTGTATCCCAAAGTTGCTCTTTATCCATTTCACCAAGACCTTTATATCGCTGAATTTCGCACTTACCCATTTCTTTAAGGGCATTGTCACGTTCTTCATCGCTATAGCACCACACTTCTTGTTTACCCTTCGACAATCTGTAAAGTGGTGGCATAGCTGAATAGACATGCCCCTGCTCAATAAGTGGCCTCATGAAGCGATAGAAGAATGTCAAAAGCAAAATTCTTATGTGTGCACCGTCGACATCGGCATCGGTCATACAAATAATTTTGTCATAGCGAAGTTTGCTTATATCAAAATCATCGCCAATTCCCGCACCAAAAGCGGTTGCCATTGCCTTGATTTCTGCATTTTCAAGTATTCTGTTAAGACGTGCTTTTTCAACATTCAAAATCTTACCACGAAGTGGCAAAATTGCTTGGAAACGTCTGTCACGGCCTTGTTTTGCCGTTCCACCAGCCGAGTCACCCTCGACGATATATATTTCGCAAAGTTTTGGATCTTTTTCACTGCAATCTGCAAGTTTTCCAGGAAGCGCATTGCTTTCAAGCACACCTTTTCTTCTTGTGCTTTCACGAGCGAGTCTTGCGGCTTCCCTTGCACGCTGTGCAGTCACACTCTTTAAGATAAGTTCTTTTGCTTCACGTGGGTTTTCTTCCATATATTCGCCAAGCTTTTCCACAACAACTTTTGAAACTGCATTTTGCATAAAGCTGTTTCCAAGTTTTGTCTTGGTCTGTCCTTCAAACTGTGGATCTTGAAGTTTAACAGACAGAACTGCTGTCAATCCTTCACGAACGTCTTCACCTGAAAGTTTCTCACTTTCTTTCAAGACATTAAGTTTATGACCATAGTCATTTATAACTTTTGTAAGTGCCTTTTTAAAGCCTTCAAGGTGTGTTCCACCCTCTTCAGTGTTGATATTGTTTGCATAAGCATGGATAATCTCGTTATAGCTGTCGTTATATTGCAAGCAAACTTCAATCTCTCCACCGTCAACCGCGCTGTCAATATAGATTGGTTTTGGGAACACTGTTTCTTTGTTGTTGTTCATCTGTGCAACAAACTCAACAATACCGCCCTCATAGTGCATGATTTCTTCTTTGTCTGTCCTGTGGTCCTGCGCAACAATTTTAATTCCTTTGTTTAAGAACGCAAGTTCACGAAGTCTTGACTTGATAAGGTCAAAATCAAAGTTTGTTGTTTCAAAGATTTCAGCATCTGGCATAAAAGTTACTTTTGTTCCTGTCTTTTTGCTTTCACCGATGACTGCTAAATCCCTTTGAGGTATACCACGGTTATAGACTTGTTTAAAGTGCTTTCCGTCTTGGAAAACTTCAACCTCAAGCCACTCTGAAAGTGCGTTTACGCAGGAAAGACCAACCCCGTGAAGTCCACCAGAGATTTTGTATCCTCCGCCGCCAAACTTACCACCGGCATGAAGCTTGGTCAAAACAAGCTCAACCGCACTCTTTCCCTCTTTTGGGTGAATACCGGTTGGAATACCACGCCCGTTATCAGTGACCGCGCATGATCCGTCCTTATTTATTTCAACATCAATTTCTGTGCAATAACCAGCAAGCGCTTCGTCAATACTGTTATCCACAATTTCCACAACAAGATGGTGAAGGCCACGCTCGTCAGTGCTTCCGATATACATACCCGGACGCTTACGAACTGGTTCAAGCCCCTCAAGGACCTGAATTTGTTCCTCGCCATATTCTTGTTCAACTTTACCTACATCGTCCATTTAAGTGCCTCTTTTTAACTTATTTTAGCCTTTTTAGTTGCTACTAACCATAATTATACCAACTTGACAAAGATTTATCAAGCGATTTTAAAAATATATTTATATATTTTAACAAAATATATCGCGCGCACGCGTGTGAGGTAAAAAATAATAATCTGTATCACTCTAAGCAAAGCAATTTAAATTTTAATGCACAGTCAAATGTGACAATTTTAAGTATAAAATTAAAATAAAAAAGACATGTTTTTCTCATGCCTTTTTTATTACATCTTTTTATACTCTTCCAAAATTTTTAAATCTCTTTTTGCAATAAAACTCGTAGAATACAAACTTTCATCTGCGTCATATGGACTTGCTTTTAAATTTTCAAAACTATTTTTTATTTTTTCTATTGCCGCATCAAGTGAAAGCCAGACAAGAACCGCACCTTCTGCCTTTTCTTTTTCAGTTATATTGAGTGTCTTTGTATCTTTCACAACATCAGCAACAAACACATAAGATTTTTGATAAAATTCTGTTTTTGTCTTAAATTCTTCAGCAATTCCAACTTGTTTGATGTTTGCAATTTCACAACCCGTTTCTTCCATAACTTCACGCTTAAAACCGTCTTCTGCATCTTCACCTGTGTCAAGTCCGCCGCCCGGCAGTTTATACTCATTCATGTTTGCCTTATAAAAGATTGCAATTTTATCACCTTTTCTTACAATTCCTCTTGCCGCAAACCTTTTTCTTGGATTTACCATTTCTTTCTCTTCAAGCCCAAAGTCTTTGTCAGTAATTTTAATTTCAAACATAATTTCCTCCTACTTTACCATTTCATCAAAATCAACCACAAGTGGTTTGCCATGTGAAATTTCAAATGCAAGATAGTCTCCGTCTGGCACTTCATTGAAATAACTGAGCAGAACACAGCCAAGGCCGCCATGCGAAACAATAAGCACGTCGCCATCTTCATTTTTCAGTTCATCAAGAAGCGAAAACACCCTTTCTTGAACACTCTTTATGCTTTCCGCCCTTTCATACTTTTTATCAAAATTTTTCTTATTCCAAAAACCTGGAAAGTCAAACTGTGCACGTGTCAAACCCTCAAACTCGCCAAAGTCACGTTCAATAACTCTCTCATCAATTTCAACAGAGGTTTCGCCATGATAAACTATATCACACGTCTGCCTTGCACGAATAAGTGGACTGCAAATAACCCTTACAAACTTTTTGTCAGCAAGTTGCTTTGCAGTTTCTTCTGCTTGTTTTATACCATTTTGATTAAGTGGAATATCCACCCTGCCCTGACATCTTGGTGCTTTCTTACCATTTTCATCCAAATTATCGTTCCAATCCGTCGCCCCATGCCTCACAAAATAAATCATCTTTTCTCCTTAGTAAAAATATAGCCCAATACATTAAGCTGATATTTTCCTGTATATATAATATTTCCAACCAGTTGAGTCATCTGCCGGCGTCAAATCTTCATAAAATTTAAAATACTTCTTACTATATTCTTCTAACTCATCTTTTGTATGAAAAACAAAATGTCTTGCATAAAGTTGATTGTTAAAAGTGCTTGTTTCTTTGACTCCAACACCCTCTTTGAAAACCAACAATAAATAACCATTTTCTTGCAAAACGTCAAACATATTTTTAAACACAGTTTGCAATTGCTGTTTATCTATGTGTACTATTCCTGCGATACAAGCAATTCCGTCAAATTTACCCAAATCCGAATAAGGTTCCAACATGTCTTTCACATAAAAAGGAATTGTTGGATTCTTTTTTCTTGCAATTTCTAAAGATTTTATACTTAAATCAGCACCAACCACCTCTGCACCAAGATTTTTGAGTCGCATACTTTCATACCCTGCTCCGCAACACAAATCTAAAATCTTTGGGCTTTTCTTTTGGGTATATTCAATCAATTTTTTAAGATATGGCAACAACTGTTCATTACCATACCAATCATCAGCCCAATTCTGTGCAGAATCATCATAAAAATCAATACAAGTTTTCATCATATCCCCTTTTTATATTTATTGATAACCTTTCCGTCTTTAATTTTTATTATGTCATAGCCACTTGCTGGCTTGAATTTGAAAGATGTGCCTGTGATGATTGTTTGATAGGCACTCATCTTCTCGTAAAGGCGACGTTGACGGGTTGTGTCAAGCTCGGAAAAGACATCATCAAGCACCAAGACAGGTGGCTCGTGAAGTTCATTTTCAAAGATTTCAAGTTCTGCAAATTTCAGTGCAAGCACAATGCTTCGCTGCTGCCCTTGAGATGAATAACTTCTTGCATCTTTGCCATTAAGGCCAATATAAATGTCGTCACGATGTGGGCCAACCGTTGTATAACCCAGTTCTAAATCTCTTTCAAGATTATATTTAAGAGATTTCAAAAGCTCTTCCTTGATTTCTTCCGCCGTCGTTCCACGCACGCCAACATATTCAATCTCAAGATCGTCTTTTTGCGAAGAGATAAATTTTAAGGCGCCTTTCGCTGGCTCTTTAATCTTTTCAATAAAGGATTTTCTTGTCTTTATAATAAGTGATGCAACTTGAGCAAGTTGCTGATCCCAAACGCCAATCTGGGCGTTAAGTAGTTCACGGTTTCTTTCAAATTTCAAAAGTTTATTACGTTGTAATAAAATCTTGTTATACCTTTGCAAAAGATTATAATAACTTCCCGAGAGCTGCGAGATGTCAGTATCCATAAAATCCCTACGCTCTGCCGGACTTGCAGACACAATCTTTAAATCATCTGGTGAAAAGTAAACCACCACCAAATTGCCAAAAACTTCACTCAGTTTTGACACCTTGTTGCCATTGATAAAAAACTCTTTATCCCCTTTCGTTGGAACGGCGTAAGAGATTTCAATATCTCCAAACTCACGCCCCACCAAAATCTTGACATTTGCAACAGATTTGCCATCTTTAACAAGCTCTGCCGATGTTGACGTCTTTGGGCTTTTTGTTGTGGACGCAACAACAATACTCTCCACCAAATTAGTCTTTCCCTGCCCATTTGCACCCGAAATCAAAGTTATGCCAGTTTCAAGCTCCACCACGGCACCGTCATAATTTCTGTAATTAACAAGTTCAAGACGTTTGATTTTCATATCTTTATTATACCAAATCCAAAAACTTTTGTCTATCTTATAAAATTTTTTAGCCGAAAAAAACTTGCACATTTTCAAATTTTATAATATAATTAAAATTGATTTTACAAAAGGAAGCAACTTATGGAGAAATTTTTAGGACAAGAATACATAACTTCAGAGAACAAAGTTGACATAAACGAGATTTGGAACAACGCCAAAGAACTTATTGCAAACGATAAAAAAGTGACTGCAATTTCCTATGATGTATGGATTAAAACTTTGGAACCTGTTGAAATCAAAGGCAATGCCCTTGTTCTTGCAACTCCAAGTCTTTCAAGCAAAAAATATCTTTTGAAAAACTATAAAAGTAAAATCGCTTCATGTTTAAATCAAGCCTATTCGAGCATAACAGATGTTGAGTTTGTGATTGGCACATCTGCTGAAGAGCTCCGTGACGAGCCCGAGGCAGAGGAAACCGAAGAGGAAAGCAGCGAAATCACTTCTTACAGCTTTAATCCTAAATACACTTTTGACAGCTTTGTTGTTGGCCCAAGCAATCAGTTTGTTGCCGCCGCCGCAAAAGCAGTTGCAGAAAATCCTGGTGGAAAATTCAATCCACTGTTTATCTATGGTGGTGTTGGTCTTGGAAAAACCCACTTGCTTCATGCAGTCGGAAATTATGTGACCGAACACAGCCCAAAACTTAAAGTTGTGTATGTCACTTGCGAAAAATTTATGAATGATGTTATTGCCGCAATTCGTGACAGCAGAAAAAATGCCACAGCAGAGTTCCGTGCAAAATACCGCACCACTGACATACTTATTATTGATGATATTGAATTTCTTGCTGGTAAAAATTCCACTCAAACCGAGTTTTTTAATACTTTTAATGATTTAAAAGATGCCAACAAACAAATCATAGTTTCTTCTGACCGTCCACCAAAAGACATACCTAATTTGGAAGAGAGAATACGCACACGTTTGGAAGGCGGCCTGCTTGCTGATATTGGCATACCAGACATTGAAACGAAAATCGCAATCTTAAGCAAAAAAGCACAGATTGAACACTATAACGTTTCTCGCGATGTGATTGAATATATCGCCGGTGCTGACACCACAAATATAAGAACACTTGAAGGCATGCTCTCCCGTGCGGTGTTCTATGCCGGAATAACAAACTCAAGCATAGTCACTCTTGATATCGCCCGTGAGGCACTTAAAGACATCTTGGTTCAAGACGAGTCAGAGATTGACGCAGGCAGAATTATTGAATCAGTTTGCAAGTTTTATAATCTTAAAAAAGATGAACTGCTTGCAAGAAAGCGTACAAAAGAAATTGCACAATGTCGACAAGTTGCAATGTATTTAATTTCAGAGATGCTTTCAATGCCACTTGAGTCAGTTGGAAACATATTTGGCAAAAACCACGCAACAGTTATTTATGCTAAAAATAAAATAGCCGAAGACATGGCAAAGAATAAAAAGTTTGCAACTGAGGTCAATGATATAAGACAGATGGTTAAAGGGAAATAAAAAAATCACCGTTGCTTCGGTGATTTTTATTTATCACTTTTTTTACATTTATTTCAAAAAACTTGCAATATTTTAAAATGTTGTCTATAATTAAATTGTTATTATGTAACTTAAGGAGAATACTTATGAAACTTATATGTGAAGGCCTTGATTTAAGCGATGCAGTACTTAAAGTTATAAAGGCAACCGCAACAAGAACAACAAATCCAATTCTTGAAGGTATCAAACTTCGTGCAAGCGAGGATAGCCTTACACTTTCTGCAACTGATTTGGAGATTTCTATTGAAAAAACAATTCCTGCTGACGTAAAGATTGCAGGTGAAGTTGTTGTCCCTGGAAAATTCTTTGCTGAATTTGTTAAAAAACTCTCTTCAGAGCAAATTGAACTTACGCTTGAAAACGGAAATGCTATCAAAATAAAATATACTGACAGTGAAGGCTTCATCCAATGCATGAATGCAGAGGAATTCCCAGAGATTAAAGACCTTGTAAACCCTGAGAAAATAGTCTTAAAGAAAACTGATTTAAAAGATCTTATCAATAAAACAATATTTAGTGTTGCAACTGATGATGCAAGACCAATACTTAAAGGTTGCTTATTTGAAATCGCACAAGACACAATCACATCTGTTGCCCTTGACGGTTACCGTTTGGCTATGGCAAAGAAGGATCTTGTCAGCACAACCGCAGAATTCAGTGCAATCATACCTGCAAGGACACTTGGTGAAATCAGCAAACTTTTGGAATCTGGTGAAGACGAAGATGTTGAAGTCCTTATTCAAAAGAACTATCTTATGATAAATATTGATAATACACGAGTAATCACTCGCCTGCTTGACGGTGAATTCATCAATTATAAACAAGTTATACCACAGCAAACAACCTCAACGGTTGTAATCAACAAACGTCAACTTGAAGAAGCTATTGAACGTGCAAGTCTTCTTGCCCGCATGGATAAAAATAATCTTGTTAAATTTGAAATACGTGACAAGCTTTTAACACTTACAAGTGCATCAGATATTGGTAACGTAACTGAAAATATAACAATCAGTCTTAACGGAAAAGATATCACAATTGCATTTAACGCAAGGTATTTAAGTGAGTGTATGCGTAACATTGATGACGAGTTCATCAAAATCAACTTCACATCAGCAATTGCTCCTTGCACAATCACATCAAGTGAAAGCGATGCATATTTATTCTTAATTCTTCCAGTAAGGATTGTTTCATAAGGTGAAAATATGGCAAAAAGAAGAAAACATGTAAAGATTTCAAATATCATACTGTGGTCAGCACTTGGTTTCAGCTTAATTCATTTCACATTTTTAATGCTGGGTCTGTTTAATGTGCTTGTACCTGCCAGCCTTGAAAGGGCAACATTTAACTATATCACCGCATTTATTTTAATTGCAGTTTGTCTTGTTATATATATACTTTTTCTGTTTGTTACAAACAAAAACAACCTTGTATTTCCAGAGTGGTTTTTAATTATGCTTTACATCGGATTTTTCATGTTCACCAACACATACTACTATCTTGGTTGGCATGAAAGCATTGTTGGAATATCATTCATTTATGCATTTGTATCAATCATTTTTGTTATCATAAGCCTTTCAATCTTTTATAACACTCAAAAAGATAAAAATGGATACCTTAAAACTACGGCGAGCTATGCAAGCAGCACAATACTTGCCTACTCAATTGCATTTGGCACAATAACAGAACTTATTGTAAGTGCTTTTAAACTTATTTTCTTGAGTAGCACTATTTATGCAAGCCTTTCATTGTTTGTGCTTGACATATCAATCATTGTCTTTATAAGCAGCATGTTTACAATTTTGTTCTATTTATCACTTAACAAAAACAAAAAGATTATCAATGCTTGCTTGATTAAAATTTACAAATAAAACAGGCAAAAAAATAGACAGGTTTGTTACCTGTCTATTTTTTAATTCATGGATTTTTCATCACGACAAGAGATTAATATGTCAAGCTCTGCAACTTCATTTTCAAGTTTACGGATATATCTTCTAATATCACGTATGTCTTCTTGAAGTTCCTGCTTAACTTTGTTGTCTGAATCCTCTTCGTCGTTAAAGAATTCTTCATGTCTGATTTCGTTTAAGTCAGCAATTTTTTCACCAAGCATCTTATATGCATTTTCAATGTTTTTTGTGCATTTAATTTGTTGAGCTTCAAAGCTGTTTTCCCTTAACTGTACTTTTTCTCCGTCAAACACATTGACTTCTTCATCTGTATAATATTTGTCCATAACTCCCCCAAAATTTTTATTTGTTCAAAAATTGTAACACAGCTTTTTACTCAAGTCAATACCAAATTTTAAGAAACTTACAATAAAATGGAAAAAATATTTTAAAGCTATAAAAATAAAGAATATAGGTTGACAAACCTGCTCTATTTCTTTTATAATAACTTATACTATGAGCTATCATAGATACTATTAATAGGAGCTGTAATTTATGAAAAGAACTTATCAACCAAAAAAAGCCAACAGAAACAAAGTTCATGGTTTCAGAACCAGAATGGCAACTAAAGGTGGCAGAAACGTTCTTCAAAGAAGAAGAAACAAAGGCAGAGCTAAAATAGC
>CAKJZE010000022.1 GCA_918285425.1 Clostridiales bacterium | reverse complement strand
ATGGAGGCAGATACAGTGGATATTCAGCAGTGTATGGCGGAGCAGTTTATATAGCCAATGGTGGGACATTCACCATGAACGGTGGCCAGATAGTCAATAATCGGGCATTATATGGCGGAGCAATATATGTAGCGAATGGTGGAACATGTTATCTTAATGGCGGAAGAATAGCAGGCAATGCAGGAACAGATGCAGCAGCGATATATGTGGAAGATGGTGGCAAACTTGTCATAACAGATTGTTTAATTGAAGATAATGTTGGTCTTGACGTAACGACAATAGACTATTATGTAGATGGGGAGATAGCAAAACGAGATTACATACTTAATCAAGAGGCGATAAGATTTCATTTAACGAGTGCACCACTTAAATATACAGAATGTTGTGGATACTTCACAGATGAAGGGATGACACAAGGGATAGAAGATGGTGAAATACTGGGTGAAAGTGGTATATACAATGTTTATACTCGCACAGCAACAGATTTAAATAAATTTGTGTTTAGTTATAATTCAAATGAAGGTGAATATTATACTGTCAAACAGAATACATCAAACAAGCCGACTGGGGTGGTAGTGATACCAAGACAATATAATAATGGTACAGATGGCATAAAAGATGTGAAGGCGATATACAACGCAACTTCGAGTTCATCAGGAGCGTTTTATAATAACGATAATATTACAGCAGTCTATATGCCAAACACAATAACAAGTATTGGGCGCTCTGCATTCGCATATTGCAGTGGGCTTACAAGCATAACAATCCCAAACAGTGTGACAAGCATTGGATCTCAAGTATTCTACCATTGCAGTGGGATTACCAGTATAGTAGTAGACAGTGGAAATACAGTATATGACAGCAGAGATAATTGTAATGCAATTATAGAGAAATCCACAAATAGGTTAATACAAGGATGTAATAATACAACAATACCAAACAGTGTGGAAAGCATTGGGTATTATGCACTCGCATATTGCACAGGGCTTACAAGTATTACGATACCAGACAGTGTGACAAGCATTGGGGATTATGCATTCTATTATTGCAGTGGGCTTACCAGCGTTACAATCGGCAGTGGAGTGACAAGCATTGGGCGCGCTGCATTCTATTATTGCAGTAATCTTACAAGTATAACAATACCAAACAGTGTGACAAGCATTGGAGAATCTGCATTCGGGCGTTGCAGTGGACTTACAAGTGTGACAATTAATACCAGTGGTTGGTATTATACATCATCTGCAACCGCGACAAGTGGGACACCAATTGATGTGACAAATGCCAGCACAAATGCAAGTAAACTGAAGAGAAGCTCATACAACTATGGTGGACTTGCAGATTATTACTGGAAACGAAATGCAAGTTAAAAAAACAAAAAGCAGGACAAATTGTTCTGCTTTTTGATTGTTAAAAAATAAACATTTTTTATATGACTGATGTTATGTTTATGTTGTGTTTGATTGCTACTGTGGCATGAATGTGCAACATTCGGGGGATTTATCGTTGGTCATCACTGAAATGCCATTGGCTTTACATATGTGATTGCTGTTAAAAAGACAATCTGCATCACAGCCAACAAATATGCTTTTGCGCATTGGCGGTTGTGGTATCTTGTCCTTTTCTTTAACAAAATTTGGATTTAGGCTGTAAGTCTCACAATCTGTGGTTTTTCCAACTTTAATACTCTTTGCTGTGCAGTTGCAATTATGATTATATTTGCAGTCTTGACGTTTACATTTTAAATCAAACATAGAAACTCCTTTGTATAATATTTTTGCTTGATTGAAATAAAATATACTTTTAATTCATAATTGGTATTTACAAATTATGTTTTTTGGTGTAAAATGCTGGCAGGTGAGGGTGGTTTAATGAAACAGAATAAAGTTGTTGACAATGTATTTTATAATATTAATGTTGATGAACTCAAATTTGTCATGAACAATGCGCTGCTTGGCTTTGTTGGGCAAAATCATCCAAAACAGCTGCCGCTTGATGAATATTGCTACTTCATAAATTTGTATATTGTTGACGCATCACTTAAAAATTATTTAAGTAAACACGGCGAGTTTGCAAAAAATAAGGCCGTACAAAATGAATATATAAAAGATGTATTGAAAGAGCTTCGTGACATTTACTTTGTTCCAATGAATAAAGCTTTTAATTCGCAAGACAACAAAGGCAGTTTAAAAGTAAGACATTCTGATCGTGAGTCATTTATCAGTCCACTTTTGGATTTAAACAAATTTCATGCTTTTCTTACTTATCACTATGCGGGATTGCTGGGCTTCACCTATAACACTGTTGAAGCGCAAAGAAATGACGGCTATAGGAAAGTTGAAAACGTTGTTGAACTTATGCAGGCAGCAGAATATGGTGCAAATCTTGTGCCAAACTTTAGGTTGGATCCATTTAAATCCACACCATCAAAACCATGTTATTTTATGGTTAATAGCACGGAAAAAGTGCTTTATAACAGAATATGCGTCTGCATTGAAAACAGCCAAAATGATCAGCCAAGTGAATAAACTTGGCTTTTTATTTGACTTTGTGTAAATTTGGCTGATATAATGTTTGTAAGGAGATAATTATGAAAGTTATTTTATCAGAAAACGTAAAAAATGTTGGCAGAAAAGGCGATATTGTCAATGTCAGCGATGGTTATGCAAACAACTTCTTATTCAAGAATAAATTGGCTGTGCCTGCAAATGCTGGGAATCTTAATATCAATGCACAAGAAAAGGCTGCAGAAGCAAAACGTATTAAAGAGGAAACTGAAGCTGCTTTAAAAATTGCAAATGCACTTAAAGATGTGACAATCACTCTTGGTGTAAAAGTTGGTGAAAATGGCAAGACGTTTGGAAGCGTCAGTGGAAAGGAAATCTCTGACGAACTTGCAAAGCTTGGCTATGATATTGACAGAAAGAAAATTGAGCTTGAAAATCCTATTAAAACCGTTGGGACATACACAATAACACTTCGCCTTTACAAAGGTGTTGTGGGCAAAGTAAAAGTCCAAGTTGAAGGGGTATAAAAAAGAGAAAAAATTAAGGATATCAAAAATGATATCCTTAATTTTATTATTTAATCACGTCTGCCAAAAACAATGAGAATTCGAAGGAAAAATTGCAAGAAGTAGAGGGCGGAAGTGACAAGAGCTGCAACATAGGTTTGACCTGCAGCGCGAAGAACTTTTTGAGCGTATGGCAGCTCTTCTTGTGCAAGTATACCTTGTGACAGGGTCGCAAGTGCGCGGTTTGAAGCGTTGTACTCTACTGGAACGGTGATAAGATAAAACAGAGTTGTGGTTCCATAAAGTGCAACTGAAACCCAAATCAGTACTATGCCGGCTGAAGATGTGTAATACAAAATATTAAGAATAACACCAACAATCATAAGTGGCCAGAATAAATAGCTTGCAAAATTTACAAATGGAACAAATGTGTTTCGTAAAATAAGTGGAGCATATTTTTCTTTGTGTTGAATTGCATGACCAACTTCGTGTGCGGCGACTCCAATTGCGGCAACTGAAGTGCTTGAATATGTGCTTTTAGAAAGATTAAGAACTTTCTTTCTTGGGTCATAGTTGTCAGTGAGATTGCCTTTGATTTGATTGATTTTTATGTAATTAAGTCCAGCTTGATCAAGCATTTCGCGTGCAACTTGATATGCAGGTTTTCCTGAAGATGATGCAACATTTTTAAACGAATTAAATGTGCTTGATACACTTGCCTGTGCATATATGCCATAGATTATTCCAGGCAAAATTAATATTGATACAATAATATAAAGCCAATAGACCATTTTTTCACCTCTTGCAAGTATAATATAATTTATGCATTTGTCTTGTCAATTAAACTTAAAAATTTTAGTTTGTTAAATTTTATTATCTGTTTAAATAAACTTGAAAATATTAAGGGCTTATGATAAAATAAAAACAGGAAATTGCGTATGAATTTAAACTTTTATTTGTCAACAACATGTGAAGAAGCTTCAAAGATGGCGTTTATTTCTTTGCTTGAAAAAGCAGAGAAAAATGTTTTTGATGACTTCATTGTCATTGTGCCTGAAACAAAGACACTTAAGACCGAAAGGTTTTTGCTTGAACACTCTTCACGTGGAGCATTTGCAAATATATATGTTTACAGTTTTAACAGACTTTTAAAGAAAATACAAACACATAAAACTATTCCGCTTTCAAAGGAAGCTGGAGTTATGATTGTACGCAGTCTTATTATGCAACTTGCTGAAAATTTAAACTGCTATAAAAAGACTGCGGGTACTGTTGGATTTGCTGAAAATATCTATGAGACAATCCAGCAACTTAAGTCCAGCGGTATTTCGCCTATTGAACTTTCTGACAGTGCAAATAAAGTTTCAACTGCACTTAAGATTAAATTGAAAGATATTGCACTTATTTATGATGCTTATGAGAACTATTTGGGTGAAAATTTTGTTGATCCCAATGACAAGCTCGAAATGCTTGAAAAAGAAGCTAATTTAAGCGATTTTGTTAAAAATGCAAACATTTATGTACTGAATTTTGACAGTGTGACTGCAAATGTGGTGAAGGTTGTAAATACTTTTGTTAAAAGGGCAAAGAGTGTGACAATATCTGCAAGCTTTGTGCACCCTGATAAGGCGAACTCACACATTGCAGACAACGAAGTTTATGATCATTTTAAAGCTATGGCTGACGACCTTGGAATAAAATATCAATCTGTTTTTAAAGATCCTGAACTAAATAAAGATTTTAAACAAATAAGAGATCAACTTTTTGCATATCCAGTTAAGTGTGTTACTTCAGAAAATCGCATACATTTGTTTGGCACGCCAAATGTTACTTTGGAGTGTGCAAAAGTTGCAAGTTTTATAAAGTCAAAGATTCTGGCAGGAAAGGGAAGATATGTGGACAGCTGTGTCTATCTTGCAAATCCTGACTATGCTGATCAGCTTTGCAGAGCTTTTGATCAATACGAAATCCCATATTTTGTCAGCACACCTTATGAGTTTAAAAACCATCAATTTTTTCAACTTATTAAGTTGCTTTTTGCAACAGTGAGAAAAAATTTAGAAGCAGAAGATGTCATAGGTCTTGCAAGGTGTGGACTGTTGTTTTTAAATCAATCAGATGTTGATGATTTTGAAAACTATGTCTTGAAATATGGAATAAATCACAATAAATTTTTGAAACCATTTATAATTAATGCTGAAAATCAGCAGACAATTGCTGCAGAGAAAATACGTGTTCAACTTACTGATGTAATTTTGCAATTTTTAGAGGACTATAAAGAGAAGCAAACCACATCAGAGATTGTATCTCAACTGCAAAAGTTTTTTGATAAATTTGACATAAGTGAAAAACTTAATAAGCTTCAAAAATTGCAGGAAGAATTGAATGAGCAAAGACAGGCATTTGCAACTGTGCAAGTTTTGTCAAAAGCTCAAGAGATTTTAAATATGCTTAATCAATTTTTAGGGCAAGAAGTTTTGTCTTTGGAGCAATTTTATACACTTTTAATAAGTGGACTTTCTGCAACGGATATTTCAATTTTGCCACTTGGAATTGATCAAGTGCAGATAGTTACAACTGCTGATGGAATATATGATGTCAAAGATCTTTACATTATGGGGGTAAATGACGGAGCTTTCCCAAAAAGAGAGCAAGACCTTGGGCTTATTTCGGATACGGAAATTGTAAGCCTTGAAGGTATAAACGAAAGAAAAATTGAGCCAACAATCAGAACAATCAACAGAAGGGAAAGATTTTTGGCATATGAACTTTTGCAACAGCCAAAAGAAAATTTATACATAAGTTTTTCTGAAAGAGTGGCTGGGGAAGAAGCCAAGATGAGCAGTTTGATGCAAAACATTTCTGCACTTTTTGAAGATGAAGAGAAAAATAATCTTGAAATATACTGCTTTGAAAGTGCAGTGAAAGAAGGTGAAGAAGTATCACTTTCAGAATTTGTGAAAAGCCTTGGAAGTGAGAAAAATGCAAAAGAGTATCTTTCTGGCGCATTTGTTAAATATAAACTTGGAAAAAAATATGCCGTCAGTGATGATAAGATAGCAAATCTTTATAAAGCTGTATCTGAAAACTTGTCAAGTGAAGAAGCAAAACAGTTTTTAAGTATCAATCAAGAACAAGAGCCAAAGACGCTTCAAAACGCAGATCAATTGTTCTTTAATAAAGGCACGACAAGCATTTCCGAGCTTGAAAATTATTTTGCATGTCCATTTAAACACTTTTGTGACTATGGCCTTAAACTTAAACCAAGAGAGAAAGCATCTATGCGTGCGCTGGATGTTGGTGACATAATGCACTTGGTGGCAGAAAAATTTGTAAATTTTGCGATAAAAAAGCAAAATATAAACATAGATAAATTTGCGGTCAATACACTTGAAAAAGTGTTGAGTGACCAGAAATACAGTGAAGATGATAACAGAATTCTTATAAATATGCTTAAGACAGAAGTGATAAGGTTGTGCCATGCTTTATATGACGAAATCAAAGTATCTATGTTCAGAACTGCTTTTACTGAAAAGTGGTTCGGTGGAAATGGCAAACAAAGTGGAATTGTTATCAGTGAAAAACCCAAAATAGAAATTGTTGGTAAAATTGACAGACTTGACCAAACTGATAATTATTACAGAATAATAGATTATAAAACTGGAAAAATTGAAGCTATGCCTTCAGACATTTACTATGGCGTGAAATTGCAACTTGCAATTTATCTTAATGCTGTGGAAGATGTGAAAAGAAAGCCAGCTGGTGTATTATATTTTCCTATTCATAATGAATTTGCTGAATCAAAAGAAAAGGTCAAAGATCTTTATAAGATGAAGGGATTTATTCTTGCAGACACTGATGTAGTTTTAAAAATGGACAACACTTTGTCTCTTGATAACCCAAAAAGCAGATTTATTTTCCCAACCATAAGTACAAGCAAGGGAAACAGGGCCAGTGGTGAAATAGTCTTTACAGAACATGCAGGGCTTTTGACTAAAGATCAAATTGACAGTATCGCAAGCTATGCAAAAATGCTTGCAAGTCAGGCGACTAAAGAGATTTTAGATGGCTATATAACCCCAACACCTTATAAGACATCTAAATTTTTCCCATGCAAATATTGTGACTATAAAAATGTCTGTGGTATTTTGACCGAGGAATATAAAACTGCCAGAGAGCCCGAGATTGAAAATATAGAAGATTTTTATAAAGGGGGGAAACTATGGGAAAAGAAATAAAATTTACCCCTGATCAACAAGAGGTTGTGGACTTTACTGCAAATAATATGCTTGTGTCTGCGGCGGCGGGAAGTGGTAAAACTACAGTCATGATTTATCACATAATAAGACTTATTATTGATAAAAAGATACCTGTATCAAAATTTTTGGTCATCTCTTTTACAAAAGCAAGTGCAAGTGATATGAAAAATAAGCTTATAAAAGAGCTTTCAAAGCAAGAACCTTCACCTTTTATTCTTGAGCAGCTTGATGATGTGCTTACAAGTGATGTTTCAAATTTGCACAGTTTTTGTGCCAGACTTTTAAAATTGTATTTTTATGAAGTTGGATTGGATCCAGCCTTTGTTGTGCTTGATGAGACTGAAGTTGATGCACTTAAAGAAAAGGCACTTTTAAAACTGTTCAATCAAAAATCACAAGAAGGTGACAAAGATTTTTATGATCTTATAGAAATCTTTTCTAAATCTCGCAATGACGTTGGGCTGAAAGAGACGATTTTGTCGCTTTATGATTTTTTGTGCTCAATAATTGACAGAGAAAAGTGGTATGAAAATACTGTTAACAGTCTTTATGATGAAAATTTACAGACAAATGTTGCTGCAAAACTTATTAACTCTCATCTTATTGCAGAAAGTTTAAGAATGCAGGAAACTATTGCCGAGACAATTGAAAAATGTGCAAATCTTGATGAGCCAAAATTTGTGGAATATTTGCAAGCTTTGGATACTCGTGTAAAGCAAATTAATCCAAAGGACAACTTTTTAAATAATGCAACCAGGCTTAATAATCTTACAAGGATGCCATCAATACCAAAGAAGACTGAAGAAAATGCTTTGGTTTATGAATCTGTAAATGCACTTAAAGAAGATGTCAATGCAAGAATAAAGAAGCTTAAAGAATACTCTGTTTCAAAAGATATTGACGATATAAGTGATAACCTTATAAAAACTCAAAGTTACGTGCATAAACTTTATAACCTTACAAAAGATTTTGAAACAATATTTAAAGAGTTGAAGATTGAAAGAGGTGGTTTGGATTTCAACGATCTTGAGCAATACACATTGAAGGTGCTTGAAAATCCAATAATAAATGAGGAAATTAAAAATAAATATGACTATGTTTTAATAGATGAATACCAAGATATAAATGGCGTTCAGGAAGAAATTTTAAACAGGGTTTCAAAAGAAAAAAACAGATTTATGGTGGGGGACGTAAAGCAAAGTATCTATCGTTTTCGTCTGTGTGATCCTGAAATTTTCTTGAGAAAATATAACCTTTACAAAAAAGATAATACTGTTGGAGACTTGAAAAAACTTAACGCTAATTTCCGCAGTAAAAGTGGCATTATTGACTTTGTCAATCGTGTTTTTGACCGAACAATGACTGAACATTTTGGTGGGGTAAACTATAAAGCAGAAGCAAGGCTTATTCCAGGTACTGAAGAGCAAAAAGACAACCAAAAGCGAGTACAAATTATGTTTGCCGACACAAGTGCTTTTGAGAAAAAAGTTGAAGAAGACATTGGGCTTTACAGTGTGCGTGAGGATGAAAGGGAGAAGTCATTGGATATTAATGGAAGTGCAGAAGGCATATTAGTTGTCAAAGCAATTTCAGATATCATGAAAAATTGTAAGGTTACAGATAATGACACGGGCAAATTAAGGCGTGTGAAATTTTCTGATATAACAATTTTAACTGGCTCTCGTAATAAGACACTTGCAAAAATTGTGGAAACCATGGAAAAGCATGGCATACCTGTCACTACAGATATTGAAGGGGATTGCTTTGAAGATGAATACGTGCAGGGGCTGAAAAGTTTTCTTGAAGTTATATCTTGTGCAAAATCAGATATGAGTTTGTTTACTTGCATGTACTCAAAGATTTTTGCTTTCACGCCAACTGAACTTGCAAAAATAAAGATCGTTGGTGGGGAACAGGAAAAGTTCTTCTTTAGCAATGTATTCAGTTCAAATGTTTACAACGCACTGGAAAGTGAGTTGAAGCAAAAACTGGGCAACTTTTTAAATTTAATAAATGAGTATCGCCAAAAAAGTCAATTTTTAAGTGTGAAAGAAATTATCACTGAAATAATAGACAAATTAAACATCAAATTTAAAATTAATTTTGAGAAAGACTATGAGAAAAGAATTGCAAAACTGAATAAATTTTTAATTTCTTTACCAGAAGTTAGTGTATATGAATATCTTAATGATCTTGCACTTGCGAGTGTTAAAAGCGAGCCAGCAAGTGGAAGTGGTTGTGTTAAAGTGATGACTATACATAAATCTAAGGGTTTGGAATTTAAAGTTACAATTTTGCTTGAAACTGCAAAAAAGTTTAATCTGGAAAGCTTAAGAAATGACATTTTGATATCTAAAGATTTTGGTATTGGTATGGACTATTATAATATTATTGAAAGATATAAGTGTCAAACTCTTGCAAAACAGGCGGTGAAATTGGATGAAACCAAAAAACTGCTTGAAGAACAACAAAGACTTCTTTATGTTGCGCTGACTCGTGCAACTGACTATTTATACATTATCGGCAGTGGTAAGTATGCTGACATAAAGAGTAAGTTTCCAGCATCTCCAATGAGCTTTATGGATTTTATGGGTGATTTGGTTTTAAATCCTTATGCATACAATGATTTGAATTATGATACAGTTGTGGTTGATGCAAAGCAGCTTATAGAAGCTGACACCGAGCAGGAATATAGACAAGTCATCATTTCAGATTATTCGACAGATGAGGTTAACAGTGTAAGACAGATTTTTGATGCGCATTATCCATATAGTAGCAATATTAATATACCTCTAAAGACAGCGGTTACAGCTTTTGCTGCAAAAGATAATGATGAAAAATCTTATGCGGTTATGTATGATGAGGAAATTGCTTCATCTGCAAAAACGGGTACTGTTAATCACTTGGTTTTAAGTATGTTAAATATGGAAAAGTCATCACCACAAGAAATACAAAAGCAAATAAGTGATTTTGTAAATGATGGTGTTATTTTGGAAGAAGAGGCGCAGCTTGTTGATGTGCCTGGTATAAGTAAACTTTTTGCAAATCAGGAATTTAAAAGTCTTATAAACGGAGCTGACAAGGTTTTAAAAGAGAAAGAGTTTTTCATGTCAATGGACTCTGCCGACTTTACTGAAAACGCCACCACTGGTGACAAAATTGTTGTGCAAGGTATTGCTGATCTTGTTATAATAAAAGACAATATGATTTCGGTTGTGGACTATAAAACCGGCTTACTTTCTGCTGAAAAATTGAAACAATATAAAAAGCAGATTTCACTTTACGCATCTGCATTGTCTAAAAGCTATAAAATGCCTGTCAATAAGATGTATGTTGCCAGCGTTCACACTGGCGACCTTGTTATCCTTTAATTCAAAAAAAATACTTAAATTGTAAAAAATTGCAAAAAATCGTTAGTAATTTTTTAAATAAGTGTTATAATAATGATATTTAAAGGAGAATTATTATGTTGAGTGAATATATTGTTGCAGCATTTAAAGTACTTGTTGGGGTAATAAATTCAGAAAGATTAATTTTTATTGCTCTTATTGCCGTTGGTATAATGCTTATTTGGGAGATTTTTGCCTTAATCTTCTCTTTCCAAATTCGCTTTGCAAGGGGGGTAAAGACAATAAATGAGTATATAAGCAGAAACGGTATAACCGGAGAGGCTCAAAGTGGGCTTAAGGCACTTGTTTCAAAGATGCCTCCAGAGTTTGTAAGGGGCTATAAGGCTTTTGAAAGAAACCCTCACAGTTTGCCATCTGACTATATCAAAAGGGAGACTTCACTTGACCTTGAACTGCATGGTGGTATTTTTAATCAAAACAAATCAATTTTAAAAACCTATATGAATGCAGTATTTGTAATTTTGGCAATATTCAGTCTTGCCATTGTTGCTGATGGAAGCACAGAAGTTGCAATATCCGGCTATGCCATTGCAGAGGCTTTGATTGTTCCTTTCTGTTTCTTGTTGCTTGCAAAGGTGCTGTTTTATGTCTATGCAGCAATTCGTCAGAATCAATACAGATACGCAATTGACGAGTTTAATGAGATGATTAACAACTTCGATAAAACAGCAATGGATGTTTTTGGATATAATCCAGACGGAGATAAGCAAGAAAGACAAGAAAAAGAAACTGCAAAACTTTTGGAAAATATGGATCAAAGATTTGCAGAAATGCAGACACAATTGCAAACAGCTTTGGCAGAGTCGGTAGGTGCAGCCAATCAAAATGCACAGCAAGATAGTGCCAGTGCAGAGCAAATTAATGCTCTTGAAGAAAAATTTAGTGCCAAGTTTGCTGAAATAAATGAGCAACAAAGGTCTTCACTGCAAGAGTATGTTGAGCAAATTAATGAAAAATTAGATGCACTTTCTGAAGAAATGGCAGAATTAAAAACAATGGCTTTAACTGTGCCTCAAGTTGCAAATGTTGAAACAGCAGAAGAATCAAATGAAGATGAAAAAACTTCAGCTGAAGATGATGGCAAGATAGAAGCGGAAGAAAATGAGATAAGCGAGTTTCAGTCTGAAAAGAAAAATGTTTCTGCAAAGAAAGAAGAAATAAAACAAGCTGAAGTGATGCAAGATAATTTTAAGCCTGATTTTAATACTCTTTTGCAGCCGGAAGAGCCAAAGCGTGGCAGAGGCCGTCCAAAGAAGGAAAACAATAATGAAGGCGAATATATCATAAAAGACGACAAACAGTTTGAAGAAGCACTTGTGCGTGCAGAAAAACTTATGCGTAAAAATGAGCAACCGCTTTCTGCAAGTCAAACAAAGCGTATTGAAAAACAAATCAAAGAGCTTATTGATGCCATGAATAAATACAAAGAAGGAAAATAGTATGAAAAAGAAAGTGAAAATTAAAAAGACAATGACAATTGGCAAGGTGCTTGAAATTGATGAAAACCTTATACCTGTGCTTATGGGATTTGGGCTTCACTGTTTTGGCTGCCCAATGAGCCAAGGGGAAACCTTGGAAGAGGCTGCCATGGTGCATGGTGTTGATGTTGATATGATGGTTGAAAAACTTAACGAAGAGATTAATAAAAAGTAATTGATAAGCAAAATAAAAATCCACATTTGTGGATTTTTTTTGCCTTGCCTAATTGTCAAATTTTGCGGTTTAAACCGGAAATGGAAAATCTGACTTTGCAGCATTTATTTTTAAAAACAAACACTAAATACAATTACAATGGCTAACGGAAGTTTGCCCTTTTTTATTTCTGTTGTAATTTGTCTTGACTTTTGAAGGGGATAAGTTGTAAACTTATAGGGTATAAGGAGTGGCTATGGAAAATTTTACTCTTATCACTGGTGCAACTGGGGGGCTTGGAAAAGCCTTTGCTTTCGCTTGCGCAAAACGCGGGGATAACCTTGTGATCTCTGGCACAAAGCAGGAAAGACTTGATGCACTGAAGAAAGAAATAAACTCCAAATATCCTGACATCAAGATTGTGGCAAAAGCTTGCGATCTTTCTTCTGACCAAGACAGAGTAAATTTCTTTGAATTTATAAAAAGCCAAAAAATAAATGTAAACTTTCTTATAAACAATGCGGGACTTATTGTGGAGGGTGATTTTATCAATATGTCTGATGAGGATGCCCTTAAGGTTATAAAAGTTAACTGTGAAGGCACGGTGGACTTTACACAAAAGGTTATAAAAGCGCGTGATGAGCGAATGCCACTGCATATCATCACTGTCGCAAGTTTGGCGGGATACTATCCAATGCCTCACATGGCGATGTATGCGGCAACCAAGGCTATGCTGAAGAGTTTTATGGTGGCACTTGCCCTTGAAATGAAGGATAAAAATGTGTTTATAACAACGGTTTGCCCTTCAGGCATTTATACTTCTGACGCAATGAAGGAAGCAATCAAGGCGCAGGGTTTTAACGGCAGAATTACTGCAAATACTCCTGAAGAAGTTGCAGAGTTTGCACTTAAGGCAAGTAAAAAACACAAAATAATTGTTGTGCCAAAAGCCGTAAACAGATTTGTGAAATTTATAAGCAAATTTCCAAGTGAAAAATCTTTGGCAAAGACCACCGGCCGAATGTGGAAAAAATCTCAAGATAAAAGAAACATTAAATAATATAAAAGGGTGAAAAATTATGAGTAAACAAAGAAACATTGTGATTTGCGTGTCGTGGCCATACGCAAACAACAACTTACATATAGGCTATGTTGCAAGCTCGCTTCCTGGCGATATCCTTGCAAGATACCACAGAATGATTGGCGACCGTGTCCTTATGGTCAGCGGAACTGACAGCCACGGAACAAAGTTTGAGGTTAAGGCAAAACAAGAGGGGTGCACTCCAAAAGAGATTGTGGACAGATACCATGCGCACTTTAAAGAAACCCTTGATGCTTATAACTTCTCGTTCGATAAATATTCAATAACTTACAGCGATTTTCATAAATCTCACTGCCAAGAGATTTTTAAAAAAATCTATGACAATGGATATCTTTATGAGAAAAGTGTATTTCGTCCATTTTGTCCATCTTGCAACAAGTTTGTGGCAGACACCGAAGTGGAAATCACTTGTCCAGTTTGCGGCAAACAGACAAAGGGTGACAACTGTGAGTGCGGCTATGTGCCTGTTGAGAAAGATTTTGAGGGTGGCAAGTGCTTGATTTGTGGCGGCAAGACCGAGCAAAAAGAACATAAAGTTTTGGTTTTCAAACTTACAGACTTTAAAGATGTCATTGAGCAAACACTTAAAAATGGTGAAAGCACTTGGCGTGCAAACAGCATAAACGAAACAAAAAAGTATCTTAAAGATCTTGTTGACCGTGACTTCTCACGCGATTTGCAGTGGGGTGTGCATATTCCAATTAAAGGTTATGAAGATAAAGTTGTTTGGTGCTGGTGGGAAGCGCTGCTTGGCTATTTGACAGATACTATGCAGCTTGGCGAGGAGAAGGGCTTTGACTGGCAAGACTTTTGGAAGAAAGATCATGCAACTGACACTGAAAAGATTATCTATGCAGTGCATGCGAAAGATAATATCATGTTTCACAGTATGCTTCTTCCTGCAGAACTTGAGGCAACTAAAGAGAACTTTATAACAGACATCAGAATGGTGTCGAGTGAGTATCTTAACTATAAGGGACAGAAAATCAGTAAAAGCAATACTCCATCAGATTTAAGCTTTGATGCAAAAAGCTGGTCTGACAAGTATAATACCGACAGCTTAAGATATTTCTTTGCGGCAAAGGGCCCAGAAAAGAAGGATATAGATTTTGATTTGGAAATTTTTCAAACAACACATAACACTGAAGTTGTAAACAAGTTTGGAAACCTTATAAACAGAACACTTAAATTCAAGGGGCTTGAAGTTTTGCCAGTTGGCGAAATTGACAAAAATATTCGCGACCTTGTTATAAAAACCTATGGCGAAGTTGCTGAAAATATTGAAAAAACAGAGTTCAAAAAAGCAACAGAGTGCGCAATGAACCTTATAAGCGAAGCCAACAGATACTATGACGAGCAAAAGCCTTGGGTTCAAGCAAAAGAGGATATAAATGGTTTTAACAACACAATCTATACTTGTGCATATGTGATTGCAAATCTTTCAAATATTTTAGAGCCAATCATGCCTGCGTCTTGCAAGTCTATAAGAGAGTTCTTACACCTTGACAACAACCCAACTTGGAAGCAAATTGTGCCGGGCAGTGTAAATCTTGAAAAAGTTATGCCTCTTTTTGCAAGGATATAGAAATAATTGAAAATTTTAAAAAATAAAAATTAACAAAATAAAAGGCGACCTTGATTGGCCACCTTTTATTTTGTTGTTAATTTTTATACAAGATCATTAATCATTTTTTCAATAGCTTTCTTATAAACATCTTCATCAATAACTCCAAGATCTTTAAGATGTTTCAGTTCAGCAATCTTACTTTCGATTGATGGTTCATTAGTTTGTGTTGGTAATTGCTGTGCTGGAGCCACTTGAACAGTTTGCATTTGCTTTGCAGGATCAATTTGTACAGTAGGTTGAATTTGAGGTATTATTTGTGATACTTCTTGTACATCTTTGAGGCAAAGCACTGCTATCATAATACCTGCAGGTACCCATAATCCGGAAATGATGCAGAATACCAAAGTACAAATTCTTAAGTCTTTTGTTGGTCTTATTGTTCCGTCACTTTGAACTGGTGACTTAATAACATTGGCACAAAGAATTATGTTTGAAATATAAATTATCATAAATGCTATGTAAATGAAAAGATAACTTATTAACTGTCCTTTTGTGTATCCGATCAAATAGTCATATTCGTAATACTCATATGCAGAAATCAACCTTATTGCATTTATAAGTATTCCAGTATAAACTAAAAGAACAATTAGGACTATTGATGAAAGTACAACGCCAACAATGCCGGCAGCTTTTTCAAGGCCTCTTTTTGTTTTGTTATAAACCATATTATTTCTCCTTTGTATTTTATATTAATTTCAGTATATAAGCAGATTATTGTTGTGTCAAGTAAAAGTTATCAAATTTATAATATAATTTTTATTAATTACTTATTCAGTCTTAAATCTTGTCCTTCAATATGCATTAAAAGGCTTTCGCGTTTATTTACCAACCTACTGAATATTCTTTCGTGGTAGCGGTCAATTATGCCGTCAAATGAAAGATTTGTTGTGATAACTGTAAGTTTGCCAAGTCTTGATCTTTCAGAAAGGATAAGGTAAAGATATTCAAGCGTTACATTTTTGAGTATTGGTTCAGTTCCAAGGTCGTCAATGACAAGTACGTCAGGGTCAAGCACGGTGTCAAGATAGCTTGATTTTTCTGCACCGAAACTTGTGTGATAGGACAGAAACAGATTATTCATAGCAAATGCACTGATAAATGAAACAAGATGCCCTTTGTCAAGCATCTCTTTTGCAAGGCAGCTTGCAAGGAAGGTTTTACCAACACCAGTTTTTCCAGAAAGTAAAACATTTTTATATTTGGTATCTGGGAATTTGTTTGCAATCTCCTCAAAAATGTTTTTAATTTTGGAAAGTTGAGACTTATGATTTTCGTCTTTTGCAATTTCAGTTGAAAAAGAAGCAAAAGGCTGAAGTTCAAGCTGTGCCATACCGCTCTCGTTTAAGATTTCTCTGCTCAATTTTTCTTTTAAGCATTTACACATAGTGCCATCAACATATCCGGTGTCATTACATTTTGTGCAAGAGTAAGAAGGTGTGAGATCAGTGCTTGAAAATCCAAGGCTTAAAAGCAAAGCATTTTTGGCTTGCTTTACTTTTTGCAGTTCTTCTTGTTTCTCTTTAATATTTTCACCAAATGCACGTGCTTTACCTATTTCAAATGAAAGCTCATGCTCTTTAAGTTCAAGTTCAGAAAATTTTAAGTTTTTTCTTGCTGTCATCAAATTTTTAATAGCTTTATTTTGTGCGTTTATGCGTGAAGTAGCAATTTCTTGCTGACATTTAAGTAAAAGTTGATTTCTGTCCATATTACACCTCTATATCATCAAGAGAGTCAAACAGGGCATTAAGTTGGTCTTTTGTGTACTCCCTTTGGGTAAAGTTAGAATTTGGTACGCTTTTGCTTGAATCTATTTTAAGATTTGCCAGTTCTTTTTCAGCTTCTTGAAGAGTCTTTATATTCTTTTGGTTAAGGTCAGAAAGAATTTTGTTCATGAAGCGAAGTGGAGCTGTTGCAGATTTTGATTTTTCACAGACAAGCATAATGACATCTTCTGGCATATTCCAAATTTCCGTCCATGTTTTAAAGAACTCACGATCAGAAGTGTTTACCCTTCGCACAAGGTCAAGTTTATCAAGAATTTTCTTTATGTTATTGTCGTTTTCAACAACACCTTCAGTATAGCGGTTTATCGCATCAACGCTGACAAGCCCAAGTTTGAAGAATTTGTTGACAATCTCGTCCATAAGCGACAGACTGCGCACATCTTGTTTATAGCAATAAAAGGCAAGAAGTGTGATGGCCTGTTCGTCATAGCCTTTGTTCATCCACTCGCTTATATAAACGTCTACAGTGCTGTCAAGATTTTGATAGTAAAGTCCAAGAGTTGATGTCACTTTTTTGGCAACTGCAAACATCAATTCGCGTTCTTTGCTGTAGGATTCTATTTCTTGAATTGTGAACAGTTTTTGTTCATAATATTTGGTTAAAATATCATTAAGTCTGGCAAAGCCGCCCTTTTTGTTAAGAGATTTTGCAATTTGCAAAATTACATTGTGTGTAAATCCAAATGTATTCGTCCACTTAAGATACATATTTCTTTCTTCAAGGTCGCCTTCACGCGAAAGACCAAGAGCTTTTAATATATCTTTGACTTGAGCACCTGACTGTTCCTGTTCCAAAAGTTTTTCTTCAACAGCGGCGCCACTTTTAATGCCCTCTTGCTCAAAGCTTTTCGCAACTGCCAAAATGTATGGATAGTTGATTGCAGGGCTTTTTAGTGTTGTGCAATACTTAATGATCATCACAAGAGCCTCTGGCTCGAAGTGGTGGTTTTCAATAAGATTATAGTATTCATTAAACTCAATTGGCTTTATCATTCTTCCAGAGAGTATTGTTTGAATTTGATTGTTGAAATCTTGATATTTACTCTTTTCACGGAGTTTGCTTCTGCCATAGTTTTCTTTAGGGCTTAAATATTTTACTTCAAAAGGAGTGCTGTTGACAATCTGCACAAGCCCAACTTCTTGCCAATAGCTGTATGCATTTAAAATCTCATCTTCAGGGAGTGACAATACGGCGCTCATGCCCTCAAGGGAATTGTCATCTGCATGAGGAGCTGTGCACATAAAAAGACCATAAAGATATACCTTGACTGCATTTTCTGGTGCAGAAGGTAGGAACTCGTTAATAAAAGCGTTATCCACAGCTGTGGAAGATTGCATTGCCAAGTGGCTTGAGAAACTGCAAAGTGACATATTATGTTCCGCCTTTTGAAAATAGTTGATTTTTTTTAACTATGAATATATAATATCACTAATATATAAAAATTTCAACATTTTTTGCAAGCTTAAAAGCAAACTTTATAAAAATAACTTTCAAAAGGAGGAGTAATATGAAAATAATTCATACCGCAGATTTGCATATTGACAGCAAAATGCAGACTAATTTGCCAAAAGAAAAAGCAAATCAAAGAAAAAAAGAAATATTGCTCACTTTTGAAAATATGGTTGAGTATGCTTCTGCCAATGATGTTAAAATTATTATTATAGCAGGTGACATGTTTGACACATCAAAGATAAGTGTGCAAACAAAAAATCGCATTTTTAATATTTTTAAATCACATAATGACATAAAATTTGTGTATTTGGCTGGAAATCACGATGAAAAGAATATCATTGACGAGTTTACGGGTTCGCTTGATAATCTTTTTGTGTTTGGTGATAATTGGACAAAGTTTTCTTTTGGAAGCATTGACATTACTGGCGCAAGAGTTGAGGGGAAAAGTAAAACAATTTATGATACTTTGCTTTTGGATAAAGATAAATTCAATATTGTTGTGCTTCATGGACCAATTTCGAAGTATAATTTGAAGAGCGATAATGTCATAAATTTAACCAAGCTGCAAAACAAAAATATTGACTATTTGGCACTTGGGCATATTCACTCTTATGAGGCAGACAAGCTTGACGACCGTGGCACATATGCATACAGCGGCTGCCTTGAAGGTCGTGGCTTTGACGAATGTGGAAATAAAGGCTTTGTCTTGCTTGATGTAAAAAATGATAGTTATTCATATGATTTTATACAATTTGCAAAACGGAATTTGCATGAAGTGGAAGTTGACATCACTGGCAGAAGTGATTGGTTTGATATTGAAAATGTGGTTATGAAAGCGGTTCAAAACATCAACAAAGAGGATCTTGTTAAGATTGTGCTTGTGGGGAAATATACTCTTGAACTTTCAAAGCAGATTGAACATTTGCAGGCAAAATTGGCAGCAAGATTTTACTGTGTAAAAATTAAAGATGAAAGTGTGATGAAAGTTGACAAAAACGATTATCAATATGATGTTTCTCTTCGTGGAGAATTTATAAGACAGGTGCTTGCAAGTGACATTTCTGACAAAGAAAAAGAGGATATAATACTTCTTGGCGTAAAAGCACTTGGCGGGGAGGAGTTGTGATGGAACTTATCTCTTGTTATATTGAAAATTTTGGTAAACTACAAGCGCAGTCCTTTGAATTTTCTGAAGGACTGAATTCGGTTTTGCAGAAAAATGGATTTGGAAAGACCACTCTTGCAACATTTATTAAGGCAATGTTCTATGGTCTGCCTGCAACAACAAAGCGTGACCTTAATGAGAATGACAGAAAAAAATATACACCATGGCAGGGCGGGGCATATGGCGGAAGCCTTTGCTTTAAAATAAATGGGAAAAGCTATAAGGTAGAGAGGTTTTTTGGTAAAAAAGAATCTGATGACACGTTTGTACTTTATGATATGCAAACGGGGAAACAATCAAATGATTTCTCGGAAAATTTAGGGCTTGAGCTTTTTGGACTTGATGCAAATGCCTATGAAAAATGTACATTTATTCCACAGAAAGAGATTGAAAGTGGAGTAAATGAATCTATCAGTAGTAAGCTTCTTGGCATGGTCAACGGAGCGGAAAACTCCGAAAGTTTGGAAGCTGCATTGAAAGTCCTTGACGAAAAGCGCAGTGAGATAAAGAAACAAAACAAGACGGGAAAATTGTATGATGTGCAAAATCAAATTGATAAGATCGAGCAAAAAATTGCAAATTTGAAGGGTATTTCACCAACAATTGAAACAATAAATGCACAAATTGCAGAAAATGATGAAAAAATCAAAAAAGTCGGAGAGCAAAAAGAAGTTGTTTCAAAAAAGATTTCCGAAGTTGCGGAAAATGAAAAATTGCTTGCCAATCAAAAATATATAAAAGAAAATTTGGCAAGGAAAAATGAACTTTTGCAAAAGAAAGCAGCTTTTGACAGCGTGCTTTGTGGCAAAGAATTACAGTCTGATGATTTGGAACAAGCAAATAAGAAATATAAAGAATATCAAAATGCGATTGCAAAGCTTGATGCGATGAAGTCATCAATAAAGTTTGATGATGATTTCAGAAAGCAAAAAGAACAATGGGGAAATGATTATCCAACAAAAGATGAAATAACAAAAGCAATTGAACATAAGCAAGAACAAAATAAATTATCTGCAGAAGTTGAAATTATCAAGCAAAGTGCTAAATCACCGGCGGCTCAAAATCAAACGGGCAAAAGCAAGGTTTTAATTGGTGCAGGTTTACTTTCTGCGGTGTTAATTGTGATTGGTGTTGCAATGTTGTTTGTCAATAAAACTATTGCAATTGTTGGATTTATACTTGGGTTTATTGCTTTGATATTTGCAGGGTTTGTGTATTTGAAAAACTATATAGCACTGCAAACGAGCTTGGCAAAACAAACAGGTGCAATTTCAGATTTCGATGTCTTAAAGCAAAAACAAGAAAAACTTGCGAAAATTGAAGGAAACCTTCTGCAATTTGCAAAAAAATATAATATTGACTTTGAGTTGACAGCAGCATCACTTTCTTCACTTTTGGCGCAAGTCAATCAGTATGAAATTTCGCTTGCAATTGAAAAAGAGAGTGAAAATAAGATTTCGGATATGAATAAAAGTGCAGAACATCTTCTTGAAGAAGTTGATAAGTTCTTAAATCAATTCAGTTTTGCAGAAAATTTGCAAAAAATGGAAGAAAAGTTTTTGGTTCTTGATGATATTTGCAGAAATTATAATAAGATATCTTCGGAAATTGATGAAATTAACAGTAAACTGGAAGAATTTGATAAAAAAGAGCAGCCTGCCACAAAAGATTCAGATCTTGAAGGTTTTGGTATATCAAAATTACAGCAAGAAGAAAGAACTTTGCAACATCAAATTGATGTGCTTAAAGAAAATCGTGCAGAGCTTGTGAACAAACTTGCTGGTCTGCAGGAAGAACTTGTTGGGCTTGATGATCTAAAAAATGATTTATCATCTTTAAAAGAAGAAAAAGAAGAGTTGAAACAACAACTTAAAATTATTGAAAAGACAAAGGAATTTTTGCAAGGCTCAAATGACAGTCTTTCTGCAAAATTTCTAGCACCAATAAAGACAAGTTTGAACAAATATGTCGGAAAGTTTGTGAACGGAAGTGAACTTGTGCTGAGTCCAGACATCAATATGAATATCACATTTGATAAAAATGGCGCGTCAAGGGAACTTGCATTTTTAAGCAAGGGATATCAAACAGTTGTAGATTTGTGCATACGCTTTGCCCTTGTTGATGCGCTTTTTGAAAATGAAAAACCATTTTTGATTCTTGACGATCCATTTGTTAATCTTGATGAAGAAAAAATTGCAAGTGCAATGAAACTTTTGAAAAGCGTGGCGAAGGAGTATCAGATAATTTACTTAACATGTCATTCAGCAAGATTATAAATAAAAAATGAAAAAGACGCTTTGAAGCGTCTTTTTATTTATTTCGCTGTCTTGAGATTTCATAGAGGCAGGCGGTGGTGGCACAGGCGACATTGAGTGAGTCAACATCATTTTTCATGTCAATTTTAACTAATGTGTCTGCAGTGTCGGAGAGAAATTTTGAGATGCCTTTTGCTTCGTTGCCAACCAAAAGTAAGGTTGGTTTTGTAAAATCACAATTCCAAAGGTTGTTGTTGGTATCAAGGCTTGTTGCCACAATCTGAAAATCCTTATATTTTGATTTTAGGGTATTGATGAGTTTTATAACTTCTTCGTTTGATTCAATAAATTTGAAAGGCAGGCGAAAGAAAGAACCCATTGATGAAGTGATTACATCTTTATCATAAATATCCACGCTGTGTCCAATAAAGAAAAGTTGATCAACAAACAGTGCATCACAACTTCGAATGATTGTTCCAAAGTTTCCTTTTTTTGAAGGCCTGTCGACCAAAACAATCAGTGGATTTTTGCTGAAATTTACAATCTTTTGTTCTTTCATTTTGATAATTGCAAGAAGTTCGCTTGGTTCTGATTTATCACTTAATTTTTGCATTAAGTTTTCACTTATGTAATAATTCAATTCTGCTGCTGGTAAAACACTTTTTGCCCAATCGGAAAGCGATTCAATGCTATTGTAAATAAAAGCACTGATTTGCCAGCCATTTGTAATTGCGTCTTTTATGTTTTGTGTGCCTTCAACAAAAAACAGCTTTGTGTTTGCCCTTTTTGTGCGGTTTTCTTTCAAAGCCAATATTTCTTGAAATGTTGCATTTTCTTTTCCTATATTTATTGTTTTCATATTGATTTCCTTATATCTCAATGATTTTTTCTTTGAAGTTGGGGGTGAAACAGGCGGAGGCGCTGGAAAGGTCTTGCGTGAATGAATTTGTAAGCCCAAGTTTCAGGGCGTGATTTACCACGGTTTTGTATTCAAGTGGAGTGATCTTGCGGCAAAGCTCTTTTGGTAAATTTTTGGTCATTGGTGTGTACTGTGCCATGATTGAAAGGATTGCGTCTTTGCCACAAATGTCTTTTACGATATCTAAAACTTTGATGCTGTCTTTGGTATTGTTTGGCAAAACAAGATGCCTGATCACAATTCCGCGGACAAGCTTATTATTTTCAAAAACATTGTCTTTTTGTTGTTTTTTCATCTCTTTAAGTGCATTTTTTGCATTTTTTACATAATCAGGTGCCTTGCTGTATTTAATTGCAAGGTTGTCATCTGCGTATTTGAAATCGGTTAAATATATGTCAACAAGTCCAGCAAGTGCTTTGATTGTTTCCGGATTTTCATATCCACTTGTATTCCACACTACTGGCACACTTGGCTTATAAATCTTAAGTGCATTGGCAATTTGCACTGCATAGTGGGTTGGGGTGACAAGGTCTATGTTTTCGGCACCCATACTCTCAAGTTTTTTAATTATTTCTATAAACTCTGACACAGTCACTTCTTTGCCTTGTGCGCCATGACTGATTTCATAGTTTTGGCAATACACGCACTTTAAATTACAACCGGCAAAAAAGATTGCTCCACTTGGCTTGTTTTCACCGCCGGTTAAAATGGGCTCCTCAAAGTAGTGAAGCATAACTTTTGATATTACCATTTTGTCGCCTGCTTGGCAAAATCCTTTTGCTGTGTGACGATCAACATTACAATTTCTTGGACATACGTTACATTTCATGTTGATAGTATATAACAAACTTTTGGCAAAGTCCAGCAAGTGATTGATATGTTTGTAAAATTAGTGTATTATATTGATATGAATATTGAAAATCAAAGTGATTATGAAAAGTTTTTACTTTTATTAAAACAAAAGTGCGCAGATCAAGCATTTATTGATTTTTCACGCAAAATTATCAATACTCAAAAACAGATTATTGGAGTGCGTACGCCAGAGCTTAAGAAAATTGCGAAAGAGATATTTAAAGGCAATCATGAAAGGTTGTTTGAGCTTGGTGACAACAGTGCCTTTGAAGAAGTGATGATCAAGGGTTTTGTGCTTTGTTTGCATAAGGATCCTGAATATGTTTTTCCAAGGCTTGTTAAACTTGCAGAGGTGTTTGACAGTTGGGCAGAGGTTGACCTTAATGCAGGCATGAAATGTGTTAAAGGCACTAAAAATGATTATGATTTCTTCTGCAGTTTGCTTTCAAGTGATAAAGAGTTTGTTGTAAGGCTTGGTGTGGTTGGTCTGATGAAGTTTTTTCTTGATGATTATGAAAGGGTTTTAACTGATATTGACAAAGTGGATTGCGATAAATATTATGTCAATATGGCGATAGCGTGGCTTATATCTGAAATACTTATTAAAAATTCGCAAAATGCAGTTGAAATTGCGCAAAAAATTATTAAAAATCATCATTTTAATGTCTTTGTGATTAATAAAGGAATACAAAAGGCGTGCGAAAGTCGCAGAATTGATGAAAATATTAAACAAAAACTTAAGGAACTAAAAATAAAATGATTTCAAAAAATGATGAACTTATTGTGACAATAGATGGTTATAACAGTGAAGGACAGGGCATAGCGCGTTCAGATGGCTTTGTTATTTTTGTACCATTTTCAATAAGTGGCGAAAAATTGAAGGTTCACATTATCAAAGTGACAAAAAACTATGCGGTTGGCAAGATTGTGAACATTATTGAATCATCACCTGAAAGGATTGACCCGTCTTGTCCATACTTTGCAAAATGTGGCGGTTGTTCGCTTCAACATATGAACTATGCAAAGACACTGGAAGCCAAGAAAAATATTGTTCGTAATGCGCTTGTGAAAATTGGCGGGTTTAAAGATATTCAAAGTGTTGATATTGTGCCAAGTGACAAAGAATATTTTTATCGTAACAAAGCTGCATTTCCACTTTTTATTGATGACGATGGAAAGCTGCAAGTTTCAATGTTTAAAGGTCTTTCGCATGAGCCAATATTCATAGATAATTGTTTGATAACAGATAATTTAATTAATAAAGTTGCAAAAGCTTTTAAAGAAATTGTAAACAAATTTTATGCCAGCACAAAAAAACATTTTAAGTATTTGGTTGTTCGCGTGGTTGATGGCAAAGTGCTTGTGGTTGTGGTGTCAAGTGTGCACATAAAAAATGCAAATGTTATGTTGTCTGAATTGAAAAATGAACTGAAATTAGGTGATGATGACATTGGTATATTTGAGTGCAAAAAGATAAGCGATAATAATGTGATTTTGGAAGGAAATGTTGATTGGCTTTGCGGAATAAAATGTATAAATTGCGATATATTGGGTGTAAAAGTGCTTCTTTCTGCAAAAAGCTTTTTCCAAGTAAATGTGCATATTATGCAGGAAATTTATAAAAAAGCTATTCAATTTGCAAAAAACAAAGTGGTTGTTGATGCCTATAGCGGTGCGGGGCTGATGTCTGCACTTTTAAGCCAGTCTGCAAAACATGTGTATGGACTTGAAATAGTTAAAGAAGCAACAAATGATGCTGATGCTATGGCAAAAGAAAACGGAATTAAGAACATTACCAACATCAATTGTGATGTTGCAGATAAGTTGCCAGAAGTAATAAATGCTATCAATGAAGATTGCTTGCTTGTTCTTGATCCACCAAGAAAAGGGTTGGACGGAAAAGTTGTTCAGTCAATTTTGCAGAGCAGTGTGAAAGAAATTGTTTATGTTTCGTGCAATCCGGCGACACTTGCAAGAGACTTGAAACTTATTTGTGCGGGCGGATATAAATTAAAAGAGGTTAAAGCTTATGATATGTTTCCTCAGACTCAGCATGTGGAAACCTTGGTTAAAATTGAACGGGCATAGTGTGTTTTATTTAAGTTGGTAAAAAATTAAAATATCTGCGTAAAATTATTTGCTAAAAAATACGTTTCATTGTATAATAGATAAGAGGTGAAAATTATGAAAGTTTATACTATTTGTGGAAGTTTAAAATTTGAAGATGAAATGAAAAAGGTTGCAAGCCTTCTTGAAGCGGAAGAGGGTATTTGTGTGCTTGCACCATTTAGCTATGATAAAAAATACAAAAACGAAATTAGGGAACTTGAAAACATCTATGCTTGCCACATGAAAAAAATTGAGCTTGCTGATGCAATCTATGTTATGAATGTTGATGGTTATATTGGAGAAAGCACTAAAAGCCAAATCAATTATGCCAAGAAACTAAAAAAAGAAATTGTTTACTATAAACCAGTGAAAGAATAGAAAGTGTAAAAAAACAAGAAAAATGTCTTGTTTTTTTATTGTCATTATACTAATAAATATATTTTCTATTTCAGTAACAATAATTTATTTAATAAAAGCAAATCTTCTGATACTTTATATAAGGCGATTGCAAGTGCGTTTGACACATTCATGGAAGAATTGTTCCCATACATATCAATGTGGCAAGATGATGGTACTTTTTCAAGCATCTCATCGCTTACGCCAGTTCTTTCATTGCCAACAATAATTGCAACATTTTCAAGTTTAGCAAAATTAATATCTCTTAAAGGTTTGCTTTCAGAAGTTATTTCAATGTTAACAGGTTTATATTTTTTTTTAGCAATAAAAGATAAAGCTTCATCTGCATTTTTACAAATACGGAAAGGTACACTACTTTCACAATTTCTAGCTGTTTTTTCTATTTTTTTCCAATCTAATTCATGATTGGTTATAATGACAATTCCTTCAATGTTAAAAGCATCTGCAAGTCTGAATGCAGATCCAATATTTTCAGCATGTTCTAAATTTTCAAGAATAATAATTATGTTGTTTTTGTTTTTTTCTTGAATTAATTTAAATTCTTGATGGTTAAGTTGCTTTTGCATAATATTCCTTTTAATCAATTCTGCCGGTCAGTTCGCCAGATGTTTGTAAATTTTTGAAATTTTGTTGACGGAGTGCTTCGTAAACTATGATTGCAACAGAATTACTTAAGTTAAGTGAACGCCTGTTTTCAAGCATTGGAATACGTATGCAGTCGTCATAATGCTGTTTTAAAAGACTTTCACGAAGGCCAAAACTTTCTTTGCCAAAGACAATGAAACAATCGTCAGAATAGGTGACATCAGCGTAAGTTTTTTTGCTTTTTGTGCTTGCAAAAAAGAACTGTTTGTCTTTGTTTGCTTCATAAATTTTCTCAAAGCTGTCAACAATCTTTACGTTGGCAAAGTCGTGATAGTCAAGACCTGCCCTTTTATAATGTTTATCAGAAAGTTCAAACCCAAGTGGACGCACAAGATAAAGGTTACAGCCAGTTGCACTGCAGGTGCGCACAATATTGCCAGCGTTTTGTGGGATTTCTGGCTCTACAAGAACTATATTCATAGCATTTACCTCATAATTATTGTAACATTGTGAGTGTAAATTGTAAATTGATTTATAAATTTTACAGTAATACGTCAAGTATCATCATGATCACAAAACCGAAAATAAACGCATAGGTGCCAATGTGACTTTTTTCTGAATATTTGGCTTCAGGTATCAAGTCTTCGACAGTTACAAATATCATTGCGCCTGCGGAAAATGCAAGAAACCATGGAAGAAGTGTTTGAATTTGAGATGCAATTATGACACCAACAATTGCAAAAATTGGCTCAACTGCGCCACTTAAAGTACCAAGTAAAAAGCTTTTTGATTTATTTTTTGTGAATTTATATGTTGGCAATGCAACAGCAAGGCCTTCAGGTATGTTTTGAATACCAATTCCAATGGTCAGACCGATTGCTCCGGCGAGTGCAGAGTTTGATGCAAGAGCACTTCCAAAAGCAAAGCCAACAGCAAGACCTTCAGGAATATTATGAAGAACAAATGCGAGTATAAATTTTGTCAATTTTTGTTTTTGTGGGGCTGTGCTTAAATTTTTCCTTTTGTTTGAAAGTGCAACAATAACATCAATTAAAAGCAGGAAAAGTGTGCCGATTAAAACACCTAAGCTTGCAGGCAAAAAATCAAATGTTCCAAGGTATGAAGAGTCATCAATAGATGGTAAAATAAGGCTGAATACTGATGCAGCAATCATCACTCCGGCAGAAAATCCACATATCATTGAATTGAGTTTTTTATTTATCTCTTTTTTTATGCAAAAAACAAGAGCTGCTCCAAACGTTGTTGCAAGAAATATGCTTGTGCAACCCAATATTGTAATTAATATTTTATTCATAATTTCCCCTTGTGTGAGGTGGCAAGAAGCCACTATTTTATTGTATTCTTGGAAGTAAATTATTGTTATATAAATGTTGATAAAAAAAGACACATGAACTCATTTCATGTGTCTTTTGATTGTTTATCTGTTAACTGTTTAATTTTGCAAGTTCTGTATTGAAATATTTTGGGTTTCCAGTAACTTCTTCTTTTATCTTAATAAATTTTGGAAATTTTATTTTTTGGTTTTCTTCAAGAAGTTCAATTTCCATAATGGCTTGATCTTGCCAAAATGGGTAAATATCTATTTCAAAATATTGCCCTTCATGCATCAAACAGTATCTGGTTTTTATTATTTGATGTTTTGTGGTGTCTGCCTGAACAAGCAGCCTGATATAGTCATCTTTGGTAATTCTTGTTTCAGTTTCAATACGTTTCATATCTGAAACTTTTTGTTTGATGGTCTTTGTGTATGTGAAGCTTCCATTTTCCCCACGTTGACGAACTCGGACGTCTGTGCCCTTTGTTGATTTAAGATAGGTTTGTACAATTTCAACTTTGTGGCAATTTGGTAAGTTGTCAAGCATTTTCAGGGAAGGGTATTCAATCAGAAATTTACGTTCAATTTCATAAGGTGCAGGTTCGCCAAGAAAGAGTGAGATTTCTGCCATAAGACGTCTCATTTTATGCTCAAAGTCTGAAGAGTTGTCAATGACACGCAAATGTGAGTGTCCTGTCCAACCGTTAAGAGTTTTTTCGTCACTTTTTATGGCTTCTTCAATTGATTCGTATCTTGCTTTATTGTTGTCGAAATTATAAAAATCTTTTGCACCATTTGCAGCTGTTACAAGATGGAAAACTGCATCATAGTTGTCACGTAGCTTGACTTCAGTTGTGCCAAGTTTTTTCATTGCATTGGCGAATTCTGATTCGGTCATATAGGATTTGCAATCAAGTGTTCCGCGATCGCAAACAATCAACACTTTGTCACTATTATATATATGTTTTGCTGCTTCTTCAAACAACTTCTCTTTTTCAATTTGAAGTTTTATGATATAGGTTTCAAAATTTATATTTGTGTCTATTGTCCAAGGGGCTATGCCACCAAGTATAAGTTCTGTTGCGGTTTCTGGCACAAATAACACAGTGTATCCTTTTTTTCTGAACTCTGTTTGAATCCAGCTGAGCGCTGTGGATTTACCTGCACATGGACCACCAGTGATACAAATTTTAGTTATATTTTTGGTACTGTTATTTGTTGGTTTAAGTAATTCATCAAGAGAAATGTTGAACAGATCTGAAATTTTTATAAGTTGACTGACAGAGGGGAAGGCTCCGCCAGTTTCCCACTTGCTGATTGCTTTGTTTGTCACGTCAAGACTTTCTGAAAGTTGCTTTTGTGACATGCCTTCAGCTTTTCGAAGTTTGTATAATGTATCTGCAAATGAATAGTTTTTCATGTGGTTTCTCCTTTTGTATAACTTTATTATACATGAAAAAATCTACCATATCAAACAATAAAGTCGAATTGTGGTAGATTTTTTAATATATAATGTTAAATTGAATCATTGAATAAATATTTTAAAAATCTTTCAGGACTGTTTATAAAATCTTTATAAAATTGGAATTGTTTTGTTGATTTATAATCAGTTTTTATAAGATTGCCATTTGTGATTTCATATGTTTCAGAATTTGGGCATGCTATAAGAATAGGGGAGTGAGTGGCAATAATAAATTGGCATTTATCTGTTGATGCAAGATTATTTAAAACATTTAATAATGCCAGTTGTTTTTCAGGTGATAAAGCAGCTTCTGGTTCATCAAGAATAAAAAGACCTTTATTAAACTTATTTTGAAATAATGAAAGAAATGACTCGCCATGAGATTGGTTTTGTAGTGATTTACCTCCGTATGGTGAAAATACATAGTTTCCATTGTACTCGGCAAGTTTATCAATATATTTAACAAAATCAAAAAAACTTTCAGCCCTAAAGAAAAAACCTTCACATGTTTTTATATTCCAAGTAAGTTGCATACAGTTTGCTATGTCAAGATTGTCGTTTACACCATGGTTTTGATAAGAATGATTCTTATTTCCACCGGTTATATTAAACCCAACCTTAACAGCTAAATTTTCCAGCAGTGTGCTTTTACCTGATCCGTTATCACCAGTAATAAAAGTTATTGGTTTATTGAATAATACACATTTATTAGTTTTAAATAAAGGTAGATTAAATGGATATTCATCTTTATTGTTTAAATTTTCAATATTAAGACTTTTCAGATATATCATAATAATCAGATCCTAAAATAGTGGTTTGTTCATAACTTTTGGGATTTCGATTTCAAGCAGTTTTAAAACAGTTGGTGCAACGTTTGAAAGTTTGCCATTGCTGAGGTTGATGTTCTTGTGTTTCTCACTGACAAGCCAGATTGGAACAGGATTGGTTGTGTGACTTGTCACCGGTTTGCCATTTTCGTCAAGCATAAGCTCGGCATTTCCGTGATCGGCAGTGATGATGCAATCACCACCTGCGTCAATTGTTTGCATTGCAATTTTATATGCACATTCATCAACAACTTTAATTGTCTGCATGGTTGCAGGAATATTCCCTGTGTGGCCAAGCATGTCTGCATTTGAAAGGTTGACAAGCACGAAATCATATTTTTTGCTTTTGATGGCATTGATCACATCTTCAGTGATTTCATATGCCTTCATGTTTGGGGTTTGACTGTAGTCCTGTACATTCCAAGAGTCTGTAAGTTTTCTGTCCTCTCCAGGGTATGCTTTTTCAATTCCTCCATTGAAGAAGAATGTAACGTGAGCATACTTTGTGGTTTCGCTTGTGTGAAATTGTTTAAGTCCTTTTTCTGAAAGTATTGCTGAAAGGTTGTCCTCAATTTTTTCTGGTGGAAAAGCAATTTGAAGCCCGGTAAAACTTGCATCATATTCTGTCATACAACAATACATTAAATTTTTATAAGATTTAGTTTTAAACTCGTCAAAAGGTCTTTGTGTGAATGCCCTTGTTATCTCTCTTGCACGGTCAGTGCGATAATTATAAAATATTACTCCATCATTATCTTCAACAGGGTGAGGTGTGCCAATAATGGTTGGCAGTACAAATTCATCAAAAATGCCCTCACTGTAGCTGTTTTGCAGTGCCTCTTCGGCGGTGCTTGCCTTTTTGTCAGCTTTTCCAAAAGCCATCATATTGTATGCTTTTTGCACGCGATCCCAACGCTGTTCACGATCCATAGTATAGACCCTGCCACAAACAGTCGCAATTTTTGCATTGTGTAAGTGACGTTCAATATAGCGTATGAATTCCAGTCCGCTGTCTTTTGGAGTGTCACGGCCGTCCATAATTGCATGTATATAAATTTCTTTGACACCCTTTCTGCTGGCATGTTGAATAAGGGCAATAAGATGTTCAATATGGCTGTGAACGCCGCCATCTGATAAAAGCCCCATAAGATGCAGTGCAGAGTTGTTTTTTATGCAGTGATCTATTGTATTATTTATTGCTTTGTTTTCAAAAAAACTTTTGTCAGCAATGGCGTTATCAATTCTTGGAAGATCTTGATAGACAACTCTTCCTGCACCAAGATTAAGATGTCCAACTTCGCTGTTGCCCATCTGTCCATCTGTAAGACCCACTGCATATCCACTTGCAAGCAAGGTGGCATGTGGGTATTCATTTAACTTATCTAAATTTGGAGTGCCTTGCATTTTTATGGCATTTCCTGTGACTTCATCACGAAGCCCAAATCCGTCTAAAATTACTAATGTTACCATGGCTTCATTATAGTTTTTTTGTGAAATAAAAGTCAAGTAAATTTCTGTTTATATTTTATTCAAAAATTTAAAACACGCGTAAATACTGACGAAAAGGCACAATTCCCATATTTTGCCAGGTGATTTTTTTAAATTCCCAGTTCATACTTTTAATATGGAAGCAGATTTCGTCACATTCCCTTGTAAAAATGATATTATTTGCATAAACTAACAGCATAAGAGCGAGGGTACAAAATGAAAAAAGTTTCAATAGTTATTCCGGCATACAATGCAGAGAAGACACTTGACAGATGCTATCAAAGCATATTAAATCAAACCTATAAAGATTTTGAAGTCATCACAGTCAATGATGCAAGCAGTGATGATACGCTTTTAGTTATGCAAAAGTATGCCCAAATGGACAGCCGTTTTATTGCAATAGACATGACACATGGTGGAGTATCTCGTGCAAGAAATGTTGGGGTAAGCCATGCAACTGGGGAGTATCTGCAGTTTATGGACGCAGATGATGATTTGAACCCAATGATGATTGAAAAGATGGTTGGACTGCTTGAAAAAAATGATGCTCAACTTGCAATATGCAGGTTTAATCACCCATTTTTCAAGACGTATTGTACAAATCGAGTTTTTGATATGAGTGATGAAAATGACTTTATGGAGCTTTTTCAAGACACCTTTGCGTTGACAGTGCCATGGAATAAAATTTGGAAAAGAGCATGCTTTACCGAATTTTTTGATGAAACTGAAAGATTTTCAGAGGACGAACTGTGCAATCTTGCAAATCTTGTAAATGTCAAAAGAGTTGCAACAACCGACGAATATTTGTATAATTATTTTGTGAGTCCTGATGGTGGAAATAATTCTTGTATTGCAGGGATTGTTAAAACTCCAGAATTTTGGCTGCACAAAAAAAGCATCTACTTTTTGGGTGTAAATCTTGTGCCAAAAAGAAAAGCTATTATTGAAAGTGCAATAAAGGAAAAGAAAATCCCCGTTAAAAATGTAAATAAACTTGCATACATAAGGGCGCTTGACTTCTTCTTTATTCAACTACCAATCTATTTTGGCATTGGGATAAGTGAAAAGGCACTTGCCTGTGAAATGCTTACTGCAATGTCAGACAAGAATTTTAAATCAGCATATAAAGCAGAAGAGAAAAATGGTATTAAACTTAAAATGATGCTGCCAAAAACTAAAGAAGTGCTGGCACGTCTGTTTGTGCGTTGCTGTCACCAAATCTATGAGGAAAGGGCAAATGACAAAGAGTTTAAAATGGCGTACGCCTTCACAACATTGTTCTTGGCTTTGTTTGCAGAACAATCTGGTGAGCTTAACAAAGTAAGCATGCAGGCTAAACTTTTTGCTGACTATCTTGACAATGCTTCAAATGAGGCAAAATATGTCAAAGGAATTTTAAACTATGATTTTGTATTCAATTATCATACTGCTTTCGTTTTCAACAATAACTTTGCTGAACAGCTTGCTTTATGATTATACATTTTGGTACGTCTTTAAGATTTCAGGACTGACCCTTTTTGCAGTTGTTGCCATTGATGCAATAGTCGCTGCAGTTGTTCATGCTGTGCCAGAAAGAAAGATAAACCCTTTTGCAAAGTGTTTTCAGGCTTCGCAAAAAGAACGTTCATTTTGGGAAAAGTTGGGGGTAAGAAAGTGGAAAGATATTATACCTGAAAGTGGCAAGTATTTATGTCATTTTTCAAAGACCAACGTTGAACAACCAAACAATAATGAGTATGTGCTTAAGTTTTTAAGGGAAACATGCTATGCAGAGGTTATGCACATAATATCAATTTTTTTGGGATTTATACCACTTGCATTTATGCCGATTAAATTGACAGTTGTGCTTCCTGTTTGTTTTATCAATGCCGTGCTGCAAACACTGCCGGTTATTGTGCAAAGATATAACAGAATAAGACTTATTGCACTTTATAACTTTAACAAAAGGAAACAAATAAATGGGAGTGATTAAAAAATATGTCAACATGCTTGCAAATACAGATTTGCAAACACTCGAAAAAATAAAAGAGTATGAAAAAGCTGGCAAGTTTAATGAGCATCTTGATACCAACCCTGCACCATATATTCCAGTAGATAAAAATTTTCAATATATTCCAAAAAATATATTTAAAAAGTTAGACTATTTTTTTAAGAGAATATTTGTTGTCAATCGTGTGGAAAGATGTGCAAACAAGCTTTTTCAAACTGAAGTGATTGGCAAAGAAAATTTGCAGGGACTTAAAAGTGCAGTGGTTTGTTGTAACCACGTCAACAAACTTGACTGCATGGTTGTACGTCATGCACTGCGTCCACACAAAACATATTTTACGGCGGCGGAATTTAACAACATGAAGGGCTTTTTGGGTGACATGATGCGTGCTGGTGGACTGCTTCCAATGAGTGCAAACTTCTCTGCTCAAAAAAACTTCTTTGAAAGCGTAAAGCAATTGCTTGATAAGGGAAATTTTATAACATTTTTTCCAGAAAGAGCAGAGTGGTGGGGGTATGAAAAACCACGTCCACATGAAACGGGAGCTTATCATATTGCTGTTAAAAACAATGTGCCAATATTGCCAATATTTATCACTTTTAAACAAACAAAAGCCTCAATAGAAAGTGAGACAGGAATAAAACAATTTATTGTTAATATATTAAAGCCAATTTATCCTGATAATTCTGTTGCTGTTAAAGAGAATATTGATAAAATGCGAAATCAGTGTTTGCAGAAATACAAGCAATGTTATGAAGAATTTTACAAAAAATAAAAACGCAAATGCGTTTTTATTTTTTATCTTTTCTTTTCATGAAAAAGTAAATTGCAAGTGATGTTTGAATTGGTATGCCAATTATGAAAAGTAAATAAAGATTATATTGTAAATATTGCAAATAAAATGAAGAAATAGTTGACCAAAGCAGAACAGATAAAAGAACAAAGTTTGTAATTTTGTTGTGCCAACGAAGGGATAACATAAAAGCAATAATGCAAGAAAGTGGAATTGCCCATACAAAAAGCATCCATGCAATTTGCGATGTGGTAGTGTGAATATAGAAAAATCCAATTGCTGCAAAAAGCCATACTTGACATACGCATATAATAATTGTTGCAATGTGTTTTGCAATGTCTATGCGTTTTTCTTTTTCACTTTGTGCAGTTGCATTTTCTTTTAAAAGAGACTCCACTGGAACACTGTAAATTTTTGCGATTTGGTCAAGTGTTTCAATGCTGGGTGTAATCTCTGCATGTTCCCACCTGGAGATTGTATTATCAGAATAGTTTAATTTTTCTGCGAGTTCATTTTGTGTCAAATTATTTTTCTTGCGAAGTTCAATAAGGTTTTGTGCGATTATTTCTTTAATGTCTTTCATATTTTCACCTATATTCATTTTAGCACAAAAAAATGAGTTAAACAACAAAATAGAACTAAAAACAACAAAATTTTTATGGTCAATTGTGAAGTTGATATGTTGTTTAAGAATACTTGTATAGTGTTTATCAAATACTATTCAATATGAAGATTTCAAAGATTTTTAAATTTATTTTTAACCGCTTTGTGCTGGTGTCTTTCGCCATAGTTGTTGAGATTGCTTTTATTGTGCTCTCCTTTACATTTTGGCAAAGCTCGGTTCCGTGGTTAAATATTGTTGTGGCAATTTTGGGAGTCATTCTATTTTTAAGCCTTATAAGCAAGCATGAAATACCAGAACTAAAAATTCCATGGCTTGTTGCATTTATGATTTTTCCAGTGCTTGGAATCACATTATATTTTTTGATTGCAAACAATATGCCAACAAAAAGTCACATGACAATCATTGGCAAAAGCAGGGAAGATGCAAAGAAATTTATGGCAGAGAAAACTGATATATCTTTACTGCCGGATTCAGATGAGATTGGAATTGAAAATTATTTGGGATATGCAACGCAAACGCATGGCAGTTATAATAACAGTTGTGAATTTTTTGATGATGGAGAAAAATATTTTGAAAGTTTAATTGATGATATAAAAGTGGCTGAAAAGTTTATTTTTCTTGAGTATTTTATAATAGATGATGGCAAAATGTGGCAGACTTTACACAGTGAGCTTCTTAAAAAAGTTAAAGAAAATGTGCAAGTAAAAATGCTTTATGATGACATAGGCTCTGCAGGTAAAATTGCAAATAATTGTTGGAAAAAACTGCAAAACGAGGGTATTGATTGCAGAAAATTCAATTCTTTCAAACCCTTTATTTCAGGTCTGCACAACAATCGTGACCACAGAAAACTTGCAGTTATTGATGGGATTGTTGGCTATACGGGTGGTGTTAATATTGCAGACGAATACATCAATCAAAAGAGTACTTTGGGACAATGGAAAGATTCTGCGATACGAATTGAAGGCCCTGAAGTCAAAAATATGACAGCACTTTTTTTGGGACTTTTTGATGTAAGCCAAAAGCATCTTTCAGACTATGAAAAATATTTAAATATTTCTTCACAAGCTGGTGGTCAAAATGGATTTATAC